>JBKDSL010000254.1:0-10856 GCA_046340555.1 Bacteroidota bacterium | reverse complement strand
CCGGCATACAAACCTTTTACTTTCTCAAAACGATAGCGCGTATTGAAATTCACCCTGTATCTTTTTTCGTCCTCGCCCAATCGGTATCCCTCATCGCGGTAAACATTTCCTGCAGCAACCAAATCCCAACGGCCATCCTGGTGCATGTGGCTAAAGCTTAATCCTCCGTTTTGTTGCAACTGATTGCCCCACCATTGCAACTCTTCTCGTTTAGTATTGCCATACCATCCCGTAAACCAAATGATATTTGTTTCGGGAGTCGACTTAGGATATGCGGTTCGCACATTGATTACCCCGTTCATGGCAGAGGAGCCAAACAATACCGAAGAGGCGCCTTTGATCACTTCGATTTGATCTATGTTTTCGACAGGCAAAAAACTCCATTTCACATCCCCGGCATCGGCTGCCACCATCGGCAAATCATCTACTAACAAGAGTACCCTGCTGCCAGCGCCATAGCTGAATCCACTGCCCCCACGAATGTTGGCTTGTCCATCTACTATGTTCACTCCGGGAACCTGTTCCATTACTTGGTCAACCGAAGTGGCGTTGGTGTTTTCAATCAAGGTGGGCTTGATAACCGCCATGGAGACGGTAACCTCATCCAATCGCTGCTCGAATTTACCGGCCGTAACCACCACCATGTCCAGTAATCTGGATTCAGGCTCGAGGCGGATATCCATGGTGAATGGCTTGTCGCCTTGAATGTCGATTTTGTTAGTCAAGGTCTTGTAACCAATGAATCGAACCTCCAAAGTTGATTCCCCCTTGGGTAGTTCCATCTGATACTTTCCCTCAATATCCGTTACCGTTCCCGAAGTGGTTCCCTTGATGGAAATAGTTACGCCCGGAATGGAGATTCCCGTTTTTGAATCGGTAACCCTGCCTTTCAATGATATACGCTCTTGCGCGAACACAGCAGCGGAAAAAAACAAAGAGTAGGTGGTGATTGCCAAAACCAGGCACAGCAAATTGCGGAACGGTTGCTTCATATAATGGATATTTTTGCGAAAGATACTTTTTATTTCATTTTCTGAAAACATGTACGATGACGCTTTTCTGCATCGCATCGCCATAACCATGATTGAAGGGGTTGGTGATGTTTTGGCTCGACAACTAATTGCCTATTGCGGAGGGGTGGACGCTGTGTTCAAGGAACGCAAAAAGGCCTTGATTAAGATACCGGGTATCGGTCCGAAGACCGCTGCTGCCATTGCTAACTTCAAGGATTTCAAAAAAGCCGAGAATGAGCTAGAATTCATCCACAAGCATAAAATCCGCGCCTACTTCTACACCGATGCCGATTATCCTGCCAGAATGAAAAACTGTCACGATGCGCCCTTGATACTCTATTTCAAAGGCTCAGAAAGTTTGGATGCACGGCGTATGGTGGCCGTTGTTGGGACCCGTGAGGCTACCGACTACGGCAAGGACCAAACTCGGCAAATATGCTTGGATCTTGGTCGCGCGGGCGCAACCATAGTTAGTGGCTTGGCCTATGGCATCGACATAACTGCACATCGAACATGTATCGAAAACGGCATCCCAACCATCGGAGTGGTTGCGCATGGCTTGGATCGCATTTACCCACAGCAGCATACTTCCACAGCCCGTAAGATGATAAACCTCGGCGGCATAGTCACCGAAAATCCCAGCGGCACGATACCCGATCGAGAAAATTTTCCGAAACGCAATCGCATCATTGCGGGACTTTGTGATGCGGTAATTGTGACCGAAGCAGCCAAAACAGGTGGCGCGCTAATCACTGCAGAGATTGCAAATTCTTACAATCGGGATGTGTTTGCCGTGCCGGCAAAAGTCATCGATTTGCAAAGTGAAGGTTGCAACAATCTCATCAAAACACATAAGGCCGCATTGATTCAGTCGGCGCAGGATGTGTTGTATATCATGGATTGGAAAGAAGATACCTCGTCAAAAAAGCAGAAACAAATCGAATTGTTTCATGATTTAAACGAGGATGAGAAGGCATGCTTGTCCATTCTTACGAATGATGCCGGTGTTTATGTAGACGAAATCGCGATTAGTCTTTCCAAAACGCAAAGCCTGACAGCTGCATTACTGCTGAATTTGGAATTGAAAGGCATCATACAATGCCTTCCAGGCAAGAAATATAAAAAGTATTGAGTTTATTCAGTCACCACCGCACCACCGCGATACAATTGGTTGCGGTATTTGCGCGATGGCGAAGGAATCATCGGACCAAGCCCTAGCTTGTCCCAAATTGCATCGACCCTATCGATGGTTTCCTGATCCGAAGCAAGGATGTTCGGCCAATCACGGGTGAAACCGTCATGTTCCTTGGTTTTGCGGGTTCCATCGAATGCGATACGGTCTCCAACCATAAAATGGTCCCTGCGCGGATCCACATTGTTGGAGAAACGCCAAACAGCATCAGCGATGTCGGATACATCCAACGTGTGCTCCAGAAAAATCAAAACCTTAACACCATTGAAATCCGGTCGTTCCAATAGGCGGTTTGCCATTTCACGAACATGCCCTTTGCGGTTTTTCTCCATGGATGCAAATGCCAATGGGACTCCAATATCCAACAATGAAACATTCATCTCTTTGATCTCTGAAAAAGAACGGCGCACGTCTTCAACATCAGGTTTTGTGTTATTGGAAAAGTCTTCGGTGCGACCAACCAATTCTTCAGGAAGCTTGGATGTGCCATCGATACCCATCTTACCTCCGTAAGCCATCACCGAGCATGAATGATCAAGCACATCGGTTGGGCCTTGCGAGAAAATGATATCGTGTGCAGGATGAACATGCGTACCGATATAACGAGCCACCTCGGCATTGTCGTGTATATTGACATCACCATCCACCACCACCATCATCTTGGTGAACATCATTTGCCCGGCGCCCCAAAGTGAATTCATGACCTTCAAGGCTTGTCCGGGGTACTCCTTCCGTATTTTCACAATAACGAGGTTATGGAAAACACCTTCTACAGGAAGCACCATATCTACTATCTCGGGAACCATGGTCATTTTGATTGGCGCTAGGAAAATGCGTTCGGTGGCCTTGCCTATCCAGGCATCCTCTTGCGGCGGAATACCCACAATGGTGGCTGCGTAAACAGCATCACGACGATGCGTGATAGCGGTGATATGGAAACGCGGGTAGTAATCAGCCAATGAATAATATCCCGTATGGTCGCCGAAAGGACCTTCGAGAATGAAATCCTCCTCTGGATCCACATAACCTTCAATAACAAAATCGACATCAGAAGGCACGTACATGTCTTGCGTGATGCATTTTACCAACTCCACGCGTTTTTTTCGAATGAAACCTGCCAACATGAACTCGTCAACACCATCCGGAAGCGGTGCAGTTCCACTATAAGCATAAGCGGGATCACCACCTATGGTTACCACCACAGGCATTTTCTTTCCCAGTTTCTTGTATTCATTGAAATGCCTTGCTGAAACCTTGTGACGATGCCAATGCATTCCAGTTAGAGTTGGACCGAAAACCTGCATGCGGTAAAGACCCACGTTGCGTATTCCTGTATGCGGATCCTGTGTTTGTATCACAGGCAAAGTCACAAACGGACCGCCATCTTCGGGCCAGCATTTGAGAACGGGAAGCTTGGTAATGTCGGGCTCCTTCATGACCACTTGTTGACATGCTCCCTTGCCGCTGGATTGCTTCGGCATCCAAGATGCCACTTCACCCAATTGGGGAAGCACCTTCAGCTTATCGATGAAACTGTTTTTAGGCGAGGTGAAGGTTTTGAATAGTCCTTCTATCTGATGTGCCAAATCATCCAGTTTTTCGACACCAAGCGCCATGGCCATGCGCTTTTCAGTACCCATCGAATTAATGAGTACCGGAAAGTCGTATCCGGTGTTTTCGAACAACAATGCAGGACCGTATTGTTTCGAAATCCTATCGGTGATTTCGGTGATCTCCAAATGTGGATTCACATATTCTTTGATGCGCACGAGTTCTCCCGCATCTTCCAATGTTTTGATGAAATGAGCCTGATCCCTGTATCCCATAATGCAAGTTTGTAGATGAAAAACAACTTTCGGAATTGAAAGTTTGGGGTTATGTGTAAAATGAAAAAGGGCGGATGAAATTCCGCCCTTGATTCTTTATGCCTGTTGTTTGGCAGCCTCTTCGGCCTGTCGGATTTTATTAAGGATCCAACCGGTTGTGACCGAACTTGGGCGTTCGATTGGCACACCCAATGCCCTATCCCACAACAAGGAGGTAAGCACACCGATTGCACGTGAAACACCGAACAATACCGTATAGAAATCATACTCAACGAGTCCGTAGTGAATCAACAAGATACCAGAGTGGGCATCCACGTTTGGCCAAGGGTTTTTCACCTTTCCTGTGGCAGTAAGTATCTCTGGAGTTACCTCATATAGAAGCTGTACGATTTTGAAAAGCTCATCATCGGCCATATTGGCTTTGGCGAACTCTTGCTGTGCAATATATCGAGGATCTGTTTTGCGGAGAACAGCGTGACCATAACCGGGAACAACGCGGCCTTCAGCCAGGGTTCGCTTGATGTAGTCTGAAATCTGTTCTTTGGTAGGCACACCGTTGAACTCTTCGCGTAAGTCGAGTATCCAACGTGCCACTTCTTGAGCTGCAAGTCCATGTAGTGGGCCGGCAAGTCCGTTCATGCCAGCGGCAAGCGAAAGATAAGCATCGCTGAGTGCGGAGCCGACCAAGTGGGTGGTATGGGCAGAAACGTTACCACCTTCGTGATCCACGTGGATGGTTAGATACAGACGCATGAGCTTGCGGAAATCCAAATCGTCGTATCCCAACATGTGGGCGAAGTTGCCTGCCCAATCGAGTTTTGGATCGGGCTCGATATGCACACCGTTCTTGTAGGTTTTGCGGTAGATATAGGCGGCAATACGGGGAAGTCGAGCGATGAGGTTCATTATATCCTCGTACATCGGCTCCCAATATTCCTTCTTGTTGATTCCCTCACGGTAGCGACGCGCGAATACGGATTCGGTTTGCAGCGCCATGATGGCCATGCTGAACTGCGTCATTGGATGAGTCTTGGCAGGCAACATATCCAACATGTCGAAAACATGCTTGGGAACATTGGCGCGCTTCATCCATTCGTTGTTTACGTTGATGACCTCGTCGAGGGTTGGGATTTCGCCGGTAAGCAAAAGATAAAAAATTCCCTCTGGCAATGGCTCGGGGCCTTCCTTGGAAACCGGTAGTTTTTCCCTTAGTTCTGGGATGGAATATCCGCGGAAGCGGATACCCTCTTCAGCATCCAACTTGGAAGTCTCGGTAATCATCCCGATCATACCTTTCATGCCCGAGTAGACCTGTTCTATGGTGTACTGGCCAAGCACGACGTTGCCATGCTCCTTGACAAGCTTTTTGGTTTGCTCGGACATTGGCGAGGCCTTGGAAATGAATTTTTCTTTGATCTTATCCATGATGATGCGATACTATGTTGATCTTATGTTGTGTGAATTGGAAACCAACGGAAAGATCGGTTGGTTCAAGTGTGGATTAATATGTTTTACCTGATGGAAGCTGTTTTTGTTGCAGTTTCTTCTGTTTCGGATCGCGGATATCGGATTCGACGATGAAGATAACGATGGCTGTAACGAAGCCTGCAACCAATAGGATCCAAAATGCTCGCTCCATCATTTTCTTCATTTTTTTCTTAGGATCGCTCTTTTTGCGGATGCGAACCTTTTTTCGAATTCGGACTCGTCGACGGACTTTTTGTCCGTGCTGGCCTTGGGATTCATCACTGATGTGTGCCTGTTGATCATCACCTTCGTATTCGTTTTCCTCGCTATGAAGTGGTTTGGATGACATTTTTTTACTTTTTGAAAAAACGGATATTACTGGCGCCAAAAACGGCCGTGGAGCCCAATGACTCCTCAATTCTCAGAAGCTGGTTGTACTTTGAAATCCTGTCGGAACGCGATGCGGAACCTGTTTTGATCTGTCCGCAACCTAGAGCTACAGCCAAGTCGGCAATGGTATTGTCTTCGGTTTCGCCAGAGCGGTGACTCATGATGGATGTGAAAGCCGAACGGGTGGCCATTTCAACAGCGCTTATAGTCTCGGTGAGTGTCCCGATTTGGTTCACCTTTACCAGTATCGAATTACCTGCATTGGTTTCAATTCCTGTTTTCAGTCGGTTGGAGTTGGTCACAAAGAGATCATCACCCACAATCTGGACTTTGTCGCCAATGGCTGCTGTCAATGCTCTCCATCCGTCCCAATCGTCTTCGGCCAAGCCATCTTCGATGGAGACAATCGGATATTTGGAAACCCAATCCTTCCAGAAATCGACCATTTGGCTAGAGGTAAGCGAATCGCCTGTCGACTTTTTGAAAACATATTTACCCGTGGCCTCGTCGTACAGCTCGGTGGATGCGGCATCCATGGCAATGAAGATATCCTCACCAGGTCTGTATCCGGCAGCCTCGATAGATTTCAACACAACTTCGATAGCTTCGGTGTTGGATTTCAAATTAGGAGCAAAACCACCCTCATCGCCTACATTGGTCGAGTGTTTCCCATCACGCAAAACATTTTTCAGTGCGTGAAAAACCTCTGTGCCCATACGAAGAGCCTCAGAGAAAGAGGGAGCACCCGCAGGCACCACCATGAATTCCTGGAAATCTATGCAATTGTCGGCGTGTGCGCCGCCATTGAGAATGTTCATCAAAGGAACGGGCAGTATACGGGCATTCACACCGCCTACATACCTGAACAGCGGAAGGCCCTGCTCATCAGCAGCGGCTCTGGCAACAGCCAAGGATACACCCAAAATCGCATTGGCGCCTAGGTTTGACTTGTTAAGGGTGCCATCCAACTCGATGAGCTTGGCATCTATAGCCGATTGGGCAAAAACATTCATACCCTGCAACTCTTCGTTGATTACGGTATTCACATTATGGACTGCCTTCAATACCCCTTTACCCAAATATCTTCCCTTGTCGCCATCCCTCAACTCAGTGGCTTCGTGTTTTCCGGTAGAGGCACCAGAGGGAACCGCAGCTCTTCCAACCATGCCATTGGAGGTATAAACCTCAACCTCGACTGTTGGATTGCCTCGGGAGTCTAGTATTTCACGGGCTCTAACGGCAGCAATTGCACTCATCTTGATGAATATAAGTTGTTAAATACCAATGTTTTATGCAAAATGGTTGATTATTCTGCAAAGTTAGTTTTTTCAAGCCAAAATGCCTACGGTGTCCTTCATAAAAACTTCATTGGAATAAAGAGTAAATTAGCACCCGTGTAAAACATACACTACTTTGGGTATCAACAACCATTCACTTAGAAACAAGCTCCTAATTGCCTTGGCTGCTATCTTCCTAGCCAGCAATTTGGGTATTGCCAAAGTTTCGCACTATTGCCGCATGGTTCAGGCAAGTGTAGAAAGTGATTGTTGTGGAACCAAATCCCAAGAACCTTCTTGCTGTAATCCTGAAACAGAAAAAAATGAAGGCTGTTGCACCAACCAAGTACAGATCTTCAAAGCCGAATATCAAAGCGCTGCGCCATCTTTATCAACTTTAAAATTCAAAGCCACCAACGTGGAGACCGTTTACGGCACACACGTTCAAGCTATTTTCAAAGCCTTGAGCCGTTGCGAAATCCAACATTGGACATTCGAACAAGACAGGCCACCTGGCCCCTCACCCACCCTTTTGTATTCCGTATTTTTGATTTGATGCCGTTGTAATTCTGATCAAGCAGAACTTACATTTCAGCATAAAAATCATGAACATAAACAAACTGATCTTATCGATTTTAATATTGGCATTGGCCGCTAGTACGACCTTTGCACAGAACGCCATATCCGGGCGCGTATTCGAATCCGGTTCCGGCAACAAATCGCCCTTGGTGGGTGCCAATATTTACTGGAGCGGCACCCAAATCGGAACCACCAGTGGAACGGATGGTTCTTACTCCATTACCACATCAATTGAATCTGGATACCTGATTTTCAGTTACGTGGGTTTCAACAGCGATTCAGTAAAATACAATGGCCAGCAAACCATAGATATGGTCCTGAAGGCCTCTGTGCAACTTGGCGGTGTTCAAATCCAAGGCAAGAGGGATGCGGTTGAAATATCGACCATCAAAACCATCAATGTTGAACAGATTGGTCAAAAGGAACTCCTGAAGGCAGCATGCTGCAATTTATCGGAATCGTTTGAGACCAGCCCTTCGGTTAACGTTGCCTATTCAGACGCTGTTACAGGGGCTAAGGAGATCCAACTACTGGGACTCTCCGGCATATACGCTCAAATAATGACGGAGAACATTCCCAACATGAGGGGGTTGGCTTCGCCTTATGGCTTATCGTACATTCCCGGACCTTGGATGGAATCCATTCAAGTTACCAAAGGCAGCGGCTCGGTTGCCAATGGATTTGAATCTACCACTGGCCAAATCAATGTGGAATATCTAAAGCCTGAAACAGCTCCAAAATTCTATCTGAACGCGTACGGCGCCGAATCCAGCAACCATGAAATAAATGTGATCACCTCTGGAAAAACAGGTGAGCATACATCGGGTGCCATTATGTTGCATGCCGACAATATGCCGGTTCAATGGGACCATAATCATGATGGATTCTTGGATATGCCTCTCACCCGAAACCTGAATGCTATTGGAAGGCTATCCTACAACGACGGCAAAAAGTTCGAAGGTCAGTTCATGATAAAGGGGCTTAGCGAATTGCGCAGAGGCGGCCAACTCGACCAAGGCTGGGCATCTTCTCCAGATATCGTCAATGGATATGGAACACGAATCAACACCAACCGGGTAGAGGTTTCATCCAAAACGGGCATGATATTTCCGGAAACTCCTTGGCGAAGTGTTGGGCTTATCCTTTCCGGGCATTACCACCAGCAAGACTCCTACTTCGGATTGAAAACACACGATGCTTGGCAAACTGGATTTTACGGCTCCCTCATTTACATGTCCATCTTCGGAACCACCGATCATAAATGGAAGGCAGGCGTAGACATGCGCACCGATTTCATGGAGGAGTATTTCCTCGACTACCCATATTACAAGGAAGAATATGTGCCTGGAGCCTATTTCGAATACACCTTGAATGTGAAAGATAAGTTCGGGGTTGTGGCTGGTATCCGAGGTGACCATCATAACAAATGGGGCTTTTTCGCAACGCCAAGGCTTCATATGAAGTACAACTTTACCGAGAACCTGATCGTGCGCGCTTCCGCCGGCAAAAGCTTCAGGACCCCGAACCTGTTCACCGACAACTTTTCGATGTTGGCAACCTCGAAGCGCATCACCTTGTATGAAGAATTGCAACCCGAACGGGCTTGGAATTACGGTGCCAACCTGACTTGGAAATTCAGATTGTTTTGGCGTCCTGGTTCCTTCTCATTCGACTATTACATCACCGACTTCATCAATCAAATGGTAGTGGATCCATATACTTACTCCGATATAACGGCCATTTACAACCTACCAGGAAGTTCGTTCGCGAAAAGCCTTCAAGCAACTTTCAATTACGAACTATTCAAACGCTTCGACATCAGGTTGGCCTACAAACAAGATCAAGTGGAAACCGACTACATTTCAGGCAGGGCTAAAAAACCATTGATTCCCAATTATAGGGCACTTGTAAATCTGGCTTATGAGTCGAGAAAAGAGGATTGGCGCTACGACTTCACCTTGCAATTACAAGGAAAATCGAACTTGGGTGTTACTGAAGAAGAGGCACCACTCTACCAGCAGGGTCATGATGGGCATGGCCCTCAGGTTGGCAGCGACAATTTATCGCCTGCATTCGTTACCCTCAACGGACAAGTTACCAAGGTCTTTAACAAAAAGTGGGATGCCTATGTTGGAGTGGAGAACCTGTTGGATTTCCGACAGGATCTACCCATTATCGGTTTTGAAAACCCTTTCGGCACGTATTTTGACGCAACCAATGTATGGGGTCCTGTTATGGGTCGAAAAATCTACTTAGGACTCCGTTATTCCATCAATCAAAAGAAACAATCATAAAAAACAAGAAAATGAAAATCAAAGGTTATCTAATGCTGTTCGTCCTGATGATGTTCGGGACAGCAACCATGGCACAAGAAGCAAAAATCACCATTACCACCACTGCACGTTGCGGAGAATGCAAAGAGAATATCGAAAAGGCGCTGATGCAAGAAAAAGGCGTTCGCTTCGCGGAACTGGATGTCAAAACCGCAGTTGCAACTGTAGTCTATAACTCCAAAAAAACAACGCCCGAAACGCTTCGCAAAGCCATTTCGGACGTCGGGTATGATGCTGATGAAATCGCTGCCAATCCTGAAGCAGTCGAGAGACTGAAGCCATGCTGCAAAAAGGATGCGCCTTGCATGGATGCAGGCAAGGAGTGATCAGGGCCAGAAACCCAAAGTGTTGTAGCTAGCTGCCAGCTTATTGATGCCGCTAACAAACGCCGCCGTACGCAGGTCGTGTATTTTAGGATTGCTTACGCGGATGTTTCGAATCTCGTTGTAAGCCGCTATCATGGTTTCTTCCAAACCGGAACTTACCAGGTCGCGCTCGTCGGCACCATGTATGATCAAGTTGCGCTGGGTCTTGTCGAGTTTCTTTTTAGTGACTTTCTCAACCGCATCTACCAAGAGAGCCGTTTGTATTTCCTGAAAACGCTTCTCCATGCGACCGAAACGAACGTGTGATAGGTTTTTCAGCCACTCGAAGTAAGAAACGGTAACACCTCCCGCATTCAGGTAAAGATCTGGAATTACCATGATGCCACGCTTGTTGAGGATGTCTTCAGCCTCTTTGGTAACAGGACCGTTAGCACCTTCGGCGATGATTTTAGC
>JBKDSL010000253.1:0-17944 GCA_046340555.1 Bacteroidota bacterium | reverse complement strand
TCCCGGACACATGCAGAACGAATATACGCCGCGGCCCACTGCCTGCTCTACCAATGCATAAGATGCTGGAGGAAGATAAGCCCCGCGTGAATCGCAATGGTATCGGATGCGGTCTATTTCATGTTGCGGATGTTCGATTCGTACACCAAGTGCAAACGGCTTGGCTTCGATAGCTATCCTGTTTTGGTGCAACATTTCAAAAACATCACGTGATGAGTGTCCTGTTGCCAGTATCAGTCCGCTACACGAAATATCATACGGCTCTTGATTACCTGTAGTCGATTGTACCGTTACCTTTCGAACCCCAGTTGAATCGTGCACCATTCCTGTGACCCTGGTGTTGAATAGTATTTCGCCGCCGCAAGCAACAATGGTCTTGTTCATCTCAGCAATGATCGCAGGCAGTTTGTTGGTGCCTATATGGGGGTGGGCATCGATAGCGATATCGGGTGAGGCACCGAATTGGATGAAGGTTTCAAGGATTCGGTTGATGTCGCCGCGTTTGCCCGATCTTGTGTACAATTTACCGTCTGAATAAGTGCCTGCCCCACCTTCGCCAAAACAATAGTTCGAATCCGGATTCACTACGCGCTCTCGATTGAGTTGAGCCAGATCGCGTCGGCGCTCCCGCACGGGTTTGCCTCGTTCAACAATGATGGGTTTGATGCCGCATTCAATTAATCGCAGTGCTGCGAACATGCCAGCGGGGCCACAACCTGCAATAACCACACTTGGTGCGTCCTGTACTTGTTGCAATGAAAGAATCTCGCTTTTGTTATCGCTGCCATCGGATATAGTCCGAATTTCGACTTGCATCCTAACCAATACATGCTTGGATCGTGCATCTATTGAACGTTTGCGCAGGTTAACGCTTTTAATCTCGTTACCAGGTATTCCGGATAAGCGTATCGCTTCAGCATGCCATGCTGCTGGGTCGGCTGCCTTCTCTGGTGCCAGTGCCAACTCAATCAACTTTGGCATTGCGCAAATTATTCGAAGGTGAACGAAAGTTGGAAAATGCGTGATCGCAGTGCATCGATGGATGAACTGAAAATAGCTGGGTCGTCAACCAAGAGGTTCCTGAACCCGTGATACATTTTCAATTCGGTTCCTAATTTGAAACGCTCCATATAAAAGTCGATGCCGATACCATACTGATAGCCGTAGTCGTTGCGCTTGAGCTTTACAAAATCCTTTTCCTTGTTCTGCACTTTGGCCTGCGAAACCATATCTATGTTGTACCGCACTCCTGCCAATACATACATACGGTAATTGTTCACACGTTTTGATTTCAACTTGAGGTCTAATGGGAATTCCAAAAATGTTGATTCGATTTCCTTCACTACTTCAACGGGTTGGTTGGCATCGTAGAAGGTGTAGTAAAGATTTCGCTGTGAAAAGGCCAGATCCGGGGCGAAGCGAACCGAAAACAATTCATTCAATCCCACATTGGCGATGATTCCGATATTGAATCCCGACTGCTTATCGGACTCTACTTTAAAAAGCGTGTCGCTGGAGTTGAAGTCCGGGATACGCTTTATTTTGAAATCCGTGGTGTTTAGACCAAGCAAGAATCCGAAATGCACCCGTTGTCTATCGTAGGCTGGAAGGTTTTTGACACGATCTCGCTGTGCCCATGCCGGAGCCGTGCAGGTGAATAGAAACAGGAGGGTAATACTCCAAAAAACTGTTGAATGTTTTATCACTCCCTGTATCATTTTTTCATTCCGGTATAAATGGATGCGATGCCAAAGGTGACTCTTTCTGTAGTGCAATTCGTGAAGCCTGCATCTTTCATCTTGCCGATGAATGCTTCTCCCTCGGGAAATGCATTAACCGATTCGGGCAGGTATGAGTATGCTGCATTGTCGCCGGACACAGCCTTTCCGAGTCTCGGTAAAATGTGATTGAAGTAAAATCCGTAAAATTGTTTGATGGGGAATGCACTTGGCTTCGAGAACTCCAATACCACTGCAGTGCCTCCACTTTTCAATACACGAAACATTTCCGCCAAGCCTCGGTCAAGATGTTCAAAGTTACGCACACCAAAGGCCACGGTAATCGCATCAAAGGTGTTGTCAGGGAAAGGCATTTGCTCCGAATCCCCATAAGTCAGCGTTACGGATTGTTGCATGCCGAGCTTCATCACCTTTTCTCTTCCTACTTCCAGCATCCCATTCGAAATATCGATTCCTGTGACTTGCTCGCAGCCTGACTTTTTAGCCGCAATGGCAAAGTCGCCTGTGCCTGTGGCTATGTCGAGCAAATGGCGCACTTCACTAATCTTGATCTTCTTGAGAGCTTTCTTCCTCCAACCACGGTCGATTCCCAACGAAAGCGTATGGTTAAGGAAGTCGTATTTGCCCGATATGTTATCGAACATCTCTGCAACCTCCTCTTTCTTGGATTTGCCTTCTATTCCGTATGGTTTGACTTGATTCAAGATTGTAAAACGTTAAAAAGGTGCATTCAATTGTTAGCCCACCATGAAATGTGCATTCGGGTATTTGTATTGTGATGACATCACTCTGCGACTGAGCGCTAGCGCTAGAGTCAGTGTTCCGATTCTTCCTACAAACATGGATAGGATGAGTGTGAGTTTGGATGGGATAGACAATCCAGCTGTGATGCCGGTCGACAGTCCAACGGTAGCAAATCCGGAGGTCGCTTCGAATAATAAGTCTAGGAATTCGATTGCGGGATCGAAAATGGTCATGGCAAAGGTGCATATGAACACGAACGAAGCCGAGAAGATGAAAATGGAAAATGCCTTATTCAGCAACTCCCATGCGATGTTATAACGGAACATTTCAAGGTTTCGCTTGCCGCGGATGGTGGACCAAGCCGAAACAAGGATGATGGCGAAGGTGGATGTTTTGATACCACCTGCAGTTGATCCCGATGAACCTCCGATAAACATGAGGAATACCATCAGCAACAATGTAGGAGCTGCCAATTCCGCCATATTAACCGAATTGAATCCAGCAGTACGCGGAGTAACAGATTGGAAAAACGAAGTTACTACGGTACCGAAAGTGCTCATCCCCGAAAGGGTGTTGTTGCGTTCAGTGAAGTAAAACAGGATCGCACCGAATAGTACGAGAATGATAGAACTGTTTAAAGCTACCGTGGTACTGATGCGAACTCTTTTCCAAGGCAGGCGCATCCGCTCGCGCATATTGCCAATGCCAAAAATATCGATGATGGCACCAAACCCCAGGCTTCCCAGGAATATGAGCAACATCACCGGGATGTGCAACAGGAAATTATTGCGCAAGGCAGGGTCGTACAGGTTATCGGTGAATAGCGAGAATCCTGCGTTGTTAAATGCCGATATGGAGTGGAAAACCGAGTAAAATATCTTGTCGGATAGCGACTGGAAAACGACACCTTCGGGCCACAGCATGAAAATAGATGCAGCGCCGATGCCTTCTATCAATAAGGTTACGGTGATGATATTGCGAAGCAGGGAGTTGGCATCGAACAACGAGCTCGAGCTGAAAAAATCCTGCATCATGGATTGATGCTTGATGCCGATACCTTTCGTATACATGGATGCAAAGAAGGTGGCAAAGGTGATGATGTTCAAACCTCCCAGCTGTATCAAAATCATGATTACAAACTGACCTTTGAAACTGAAATATTGGCTTACGTCTACCACGGATAAGCCGGTGACACATGATGCACTGGTGGAAGTGAATAACGCTGTAAGCCAGTCGGCACCTTGGCGGCTGGTGGTCATTTCGGGCATCATAAGTATTGCCGCACCGCCGCCGATCAATAGCATGAATGATAAAATGAACATGCTGCTGGCCTCGAGCTTGATCAAATCGAAGAGCGTGCTGACCTTGGCGATATCGATGATGATGAATATGAGTAGAATGACTTGCAGTGCTATATGGTAAGCGAAAAGATAGCCGCCCGCCCCGAATGTATCTAGAATCATACGAACAATGGGCGCATCGAATACCATGGTGGAAAGGGCCTCCAGTATGATAACGCCAATCAATGTTAGCTCAAGCCATGTAGATCTGAGGAATTTCGCAGGTTCAAAGGTGTATAGGAATCGAACGAGGTAGTTCAGTACATAAAAACCGAAAAGGAACTTCATAAAGAAAATCTCGATGCCCCTGATCTCATCGTTTTGAGGGAAACCGATAATATATACCAACACCCCCAACGCCATTGCTGCTACCAATGCACTTTGGATTCGGAATATCAAAAGCACGGTTTCCTTGCTGCTGAAGAGCCGCAGGTTTACTTTCTCACGAAAGGTGTTTAAGGTCATGGTACTGGCCGCGTGTGTTTATTCGATCAGTTTGATGGCTTCCTCCGCAAAGCGGATGGCATTAACGGGTACTACACCGATCTCTTCACAAACCAATCCGCCCGCAAGATTGGCCAACATGGCTACTTCTTGGGGGGATAGTCCGCAAGCGAGCGATAGCGATGCAACGCTGATTACGGTGTCTCCTGCGCCCGAAACATCTGAGATGTCGCGCACGTGGGCAGCGATGACTTCGCCTTGCTTTCCATCGGTGATGAATACACCGGCATCCGACAAGGTCACCATCATCAATGCAATGTTTCGGCCTTCCATGAATTCATTCGCGATCTGTTGCAATGAGGCTGTATCGCGTTTGTCAATCTTGGTTCCAGTCCCCGCTAGTAGTTCTCCAAAATTTGGTTTGAATAAGGAGACACCTGTGTAGTTGCCGAAATTGCGGAATTTGGGATCGACCGTAACCGGTATGTTTTTTGCGCTAGCTGCCGAAGTAACAGCATCAATGAGCGGTTTCGATATAACGCCCTTATCGTAATCCTCGAAAATAATCACATCGGGATTTTCGCGTTTTATTGTTTCGAGGCAGTGTGCTATGAATAGATTACGCGTATGCTCTGAAAGGTCATTTGCTACTTCATCATCAATGCGGAGCAATTGATGGTTGTTGCCGATAATACGTGTCTTAACCGTTGATCTACGCTCGCTCGACAATAGCATACCTGATGAACCGATTTCACGTTCACGCAGCATTTCCATGAACTCGTGTCCTCGTGTATCATCACCCGTTACCGAACATAAAACAGCTTGGGCGCCTAGTGCCTTTATATTGACCGCAACATTCGCGGCACCCCCAGGGCGACTTTCGCGCTTAATGATGTTGACCACTGGAACAGGTGCTTCTGGAGAAATGCGGTCGACGCGGCCGAATACGTATTCATCGGTCATCACATCTCCGATCACCAAGGCTTTCTTGCCACTGAATGCATGGAGGATGTTATCGATTTTATTCTTTTGGACCAAGGGTAGTTTAATGAATGTTTAGCGCAGTTTTCCGAGACTTTTTGTGATGCGTTCCATTGCTTTATGCAGCAAGTCATCGGAGGTGGCGTAGGAGATTCGAATGCAGCGATCGTCGCCGAAAGCCTCTCCGGTAACCACAGCCACCTGGGCGTCCTTAAGCAGGTACATGCTAAGGTCGTTTGGATTTTGTATCATCGTAGCGCCATCTGTTTTCCCGAAAAATCCTGATACGTCAGGGAATACAAAAAAAGCACCCATAGGTACATTCACTTTCATTCCAGGTATTTTCCTGAGAGCGTCCACAACCAAGTCGCGACGACGCTTGTAGGTATCACACATCTCCTTGAAGAAACCACCACCAGACCTTAGTGCGGTTAGTGCTGCTTTTTGCGAAATGGAGCTGGCTCCTGAAGTGAATTGTCCTTGCATCTTGTCGCAAGCTTTCGCGATCCATGCCGGAGCGCCGATGTAACCGATACGCCATCCAGTCATGGCATATCCCTTTGATACGCCGTTGATGATGATTACCCGTTCGCGGATGAATGGGAAAGATGCAATACTGGCATGTTGTCCGCCGAAGTTGATGTGCTCATAGATTTCATCGGAAACGATGTACAACTCTTCATGCTTGGAAACTACTTGGGCAATGCCTTCAAGTTCTTGTGATGTGTAAACGGTGCCAGACGGGTTGCATGGGGATGAGAAGATAAGCATCCTCGTTTTGGGAGTGATGGCCGCTTCCAATTGTACCGGAGTGACTTTGTAATCGTTTTCAACGGTGGTGGTGATGAAAACGGGCACACCGCCAGCCAATTTGATGATTTGTGAGTAGCTCACCCAATATGGCGCGGGAACAATCACCTCATCACCGGGATTGATCAAACAAAGCACCACATTGGCAATAGATTGCTTGGCTCCGGTGGAGACCACAATCTGGTCGGGGGTAAATTCCAAACCATTTTCATTTTTGAATTTGTCGCAAATGGCTTGCCTCAAATCCAGAAATCCAGCGATAGGGGAGTATTTGGTAAAACCATCATCAATGGCTTTTTTAGCTCCTTCGCGGATGACTTCAGGGGTTACGAAATCAGGTTCTCCCAGGCTCAGGCTGATGATATCCAACCCTTGGGCCTGCAGTTCACGGCTCAATTGAGCCATAGCAATTGTTTGTGATTCAGTTAATTGCTCTATTCTCTCAGCAAGTCTTGGCATGCGCTCAAATGAAATTCGCCACAAAACTAATGTAATATGAGATACCAGCCTATTTTATGTCTATAAATATTTGATAGTCAGTATTTAGCCAATTGTCTGTCAATTCCGATATTTGCATGAAAAGTAAGCCCCATTATGGACATTTCAAACGACGTAACAAACCTGCTATTTGCGATAGTACCCGGACTGCTGGTTTTCTTCACAGCCTACTTCTTGATCAAACGTTTTCTCGACAACGAACAGCGGGTAAAATTCGTAGAACTCAAGGCATCGGTGAAAAAGGATTTGATGCCCTTGCGTCTGCAGGCATACGAGCGCATTGTACTTTTCTTAGAGCGCATTTCCCCTAATAACCTACTCAACCGAGTATATGAGGTGGATATGACGGTGGCTGATTTTCATCGCGCATTGTTGTTGACTATCCGCACCGAATACGAACATAACATCACACAGCAAGTTTATATGACCAATGCCGTATGGAATGTAGTGAAGAATGGTCGGGATGAATTGGTGAAAACCATCAATCTCGCATTCGGAGAATGCAATCCCAACGCTCCCGGTTTGGAGCTCAGTAAAAGGATTTTTGAAGTAATGGTACGCAAGAATGAGTTCCCGATTCAAAATGCCCTCGACCTAGTGAAAAACGAAGCACACCAGTTGTTCTGATCCCATATCATGTCTGACGAAAAAAACAGGGAAGTTCGGTACGCTACCGACTCTGGAATAAACATAGATAGAATTTACAAGCAGCACGGTGGAGAAGACTCCGGTGCTTTCCCTTTCACGCGCGGCGTGCAAAACGATATGTATCGCTCAAAGCTGTGGACCATGCGTCAGTATGCGGGTTTCAGCACGGCTGAAGAGTCCAACCAACGTTATCGTTACCTATTATCCCAAGGAACAACAGGACTCAGTGTGGCATTTGATCTTCCAACGCAAATCGGTTACGATTCAGATCATGCTTTGTCGGAAGGTGAAGTGGGTAAGGCAGGTGTGGCAATAGATTCTCTGAAAGACATGGAAGTGTTGTTCAACGGCATTGAGTTGGAGAAGATCACCACGTCCATGACCATCAACGCCACCGCTTCAACACTGCTTTGCATGTATATCGCTTTGGCGAAGAAGCAGGGCGCATCACTCGACAAGATATCGGGCACCATACAAAACGACATCCTGAAGGAATACGCTGCGCGCGGAACTTACATTTATCCGCCAACGCCTTCGATGCGTATCATTACCGACATATTCGAGTATTGCTCGAAGGAGGTTCCGAAGTGGAATACCATTTCCGTTTCAGGTTATCATATTCGCGAGGCAGGTGCCACAGCCGTGCAGGAGTTGGCATTTACCTTAGCGGATGGCAAGGCGTATTTGCAGGCGGCCATTGAAAAAAAACTCGACATAAATGTCTTCGCCAAAAGGATTTCATTTTTCTTCAATGCACATAACAATCTGTTCGAAGAGGTGGCGAAATTCCGTGCCGCCCGACGAATGTGGGCCAAGATCACCAAGGATTTGGGAGCCACAGACCCACGCGCCATGATGTTGCGCTTTCACACGCAAACCGGAGGCAGCACATTAACGGCTCAGCAGCCCATGAATAATATTTCGCGAGTCACCATACAGGCTTTGGCTGCTGTGCTTGGTGGTACACAATCGTTGCATACCAATGGCTTCGATGAGGCGCTTTCACTTCCTACCGAGGAGGCCGCCACTATTGCTTTGCGGACGCAGCAGATTATTGCACATGAAAGCGGAGCCACCATGACCGTAGATCCATTAGGTGGTTCTCATTTTGTGGAGTCGCTGACTGATGAAGTGGAGCGACTTGCTTGGGAATACATCGATAAGATTGATGCCATGGGTGGTGCTGTGAAGGCCATAGAAGCGGGTTTCATTCAAAAAGAGATTGCCGAGTCGGCTTACCGCTATCAGCAGGGTATCGAGCGTGGCGATAAGGTGATTGTGGGAATGAATCGCTTTACGCGCGAAGAGCCCCCATTTGACAAACTGTTTACAATAGACGACTCGATACGCGCTGTGCAATGCGAGAAATTGGCTGCATTGAAATCAACGCGCAACCAACAGGCGGTTACAGAGGCACTGGATAAACTGGTATCGGTTTCCCGTGATGGGGGTAATCTCATGCCGCACATACTTCACGCGGTTGAGCAATATGCAACATTGGGCGAAATCGCAGATTCTTTCAGGTCCGTGTTTGGGGAATTCCAGGGAAGCTGAAAATTCACTCTTCCACAATCAGAAAAATATCTTCGTTTTGTTTTTTCATCAGGTACTTCTCGCGAGCATACTGTTCAAGTTTGTCGGGGTCGCTTTTGAGTTGTGACGTTTGTCGGGTATTGTTCTCGATTTCCTGCATGTAGTAGGCCTTGTCCTGCTCGAGTTTTTTCAATTCCTGACGGTAACCGTATTGCGAGATGAAGTTATTCCGATCGAAGAAGGTCATCCAAACAACGAAAACAACCGCCACCACTACGTAGCGGTTACGCATCCAACCTGGAATCTTTTCGAATAACTTTTTCATGCTACCAAAGTAAAACAATTAACATTGAATTGGTAAGCTCATACCTGGAATTATACAAATGCGGGTGTTGATAAGGGAGATTGGTCACCCTTCGAGAGCCTCAGGGCGGAGTTAGTCATTGGGGAATAGCTCTAGTACCAGTACCAGTTGCAGCTTGCCCTGAGCAAGACCTGAGTTTACGAAGGGCGCGTCGAAGGGTAACAGTTAAGCTTACAGTTGTCGGCGGGGGGGGGCTTGTCCACGAAAAGTGCGAACCGCAAGCTCGGCTGGCCCGGGGGCAGGTGGTGCGACAAAGACGAGCAAGCGGTTGGTTTTCGTGGTGCCTTTTTTGGTTACTTTTTGGGCAAGCAAAAAGTGACAAAAACAAATTTTGTTACATAGCTTGAACCTCAAACATAGATCCGCGTTAATCCGCTTTATCAGTATGATCCGTGTTCCCTGATTGATAAAATCATCAATCCAGAAACGGATAACGGTAATCCACCGGAGGCACAAAAGTCTCTTTGATCGTTCTGGGTGATACCCAACGAAGCAGATTGATCATAGCTCCGGCCTTGTCGTTTGTTCCAGAACCTCGGGCTCCGCCGAAAGGCTGTTGTCCAACCACGGCTCCAGTGCATTTGTCGTTGATGTAGAAATTGCCCGCAGCATTCACCAGCTTCTTCATGGAGTGATCGATGGCGTAACGGTCTTGGGCGATGATGGCTCCTGTAAGCGCATAAATGCCGGTTTTATCCACCAGCTCCAGCGTCTCATCGTATTTGGCGTCTTCGTAAACGTAAATGGTTAAAACGGGACCGAAGATTTCCTCGCACATGGTGATGTAATCGGGGCGTTTGGATAGGATGACGGTGGGCTCGATGAAATAGCCTTTTGACTTATCGAATTTGCCTCCCGCAATGATTTCCGCATCGGGATTGTTGGATGCGTTGGTGATGTACGATGATATTTTATCGAAGGCTTTCTCGTCGATAACCGCATTGATGAAATTGCCGAAATCTTCGGTTGGGCCCATCTTCATCGATTTCAAATCGGCCAATAGTTTCTCCTTCACGGATGGCCACATGCTTTGTGGAACATAAGCCCTGGATGCAGCACTGCATTTCTGACCTTGGAACTCGAAAGCGCCACGACTCAATGCGGTTACCACTACGTCTTCATCTGCAGAAGGATGTGCTACAATGAAGTCCTTACCACCCGTCTCACCAACGATGCGTGGATATGATTTATAGGTGGCGATATTCTTTCCAATCTCACTCCAAACATTGCGGAACACTTCCGTGGATCCGGTGAAATGTATACCAGCGAAGTCGGGGTGTTTGAATATGACATCCCCGGCAACGGGTCCTGAAACATAAACCAAATTGATGACTCCTTTTGGCAAACCGGCTTTCATGAACACTTCCATCAGCACACTGGCCGAATAAATCTGCGTGTTGGCCGGTTTCCATACCACGGTGTTTCCCATCATGGCAGCCGATGTTGGCAGGTTACCTGATATGGCGGTGAAGTTGAAAGGAGTGAGCGCGAATACAAATCCTTCTAAAGGACGTTGCTCAACCCGGTTCCACACGCCTTTTGATGATATGGGTTGTTGACGGTAAATCTCCTGCATGTATTGCACATTGAAGCGGAGGAAATCAATCATCTCACAAGCAGCATCAATTTCTGCCTGGAACGCGTTCTTGGATTGTGCTAGCATAGTGGCCGCATTGATAACAGAACGGTAAGGTCCTGCTAACAGTTCGGCTGCTTTGAGGAATATGGAGGCGCGGTGTTCCCAATCTAATGATGCCCAAGCTTCCTTGGCGTGCATGGCGGCTTCAATGGCCATTTTCACATGACTAGCATCGCCCTCATGGTAATGACCGAGGGTATGAGCATGGTCGTGTGGAGGTGCCATCCTTTTGGTCTTACCGGTTCGGACCTCTTTTCCATCGATATACATCGGCACATCCTTCTCTTTAGAGCGGGCATCGGCCAGGGCCTTTTTCAGTTGTTCGCGCTCGGAGGATCCGGGTGCATAATTCAATATGGGCTCGTTAATGGCCTGAGGTACAATGTAGTTGCCGTTAGACATAGGACTGGTTTTGATATTTCAAAGGTATCAATTTCAATCGCTCAGGAGGCGGTTATAGGATAGCTTTTGTAGATAAGCATCTAATAATGAAACCTTTTGAAAAATTGCCTCGTAAATCGGCTCACAATAAAATTTTAAAAACGACAGCCATGTTCGTCGCTAAATCAGAAAATGCAGAGCACAAAAGCCAAGTCATCACGTTTGATGCATTGGCACGCATTACGGGTAGTTGCAACACGTTATTTGATGTGGCAAATATTTCTGAGGCCGACTACAATCGGTTCAGGCCTTATGTGGTGAAGGTTATCAATTACATGAATTCACCTTTGAACGTTGGAGTGCCGTTGTTCTTTCCAAAAATTTCTTTCGATTGTGGCGGTTACAATGGTTATTGTGATTTCACCTTTGTGCGATCTGCTGATGTTTATGGTAATATCTCCATAACCTGTATGATTGCGCACAATCCGGTTCGCCGTCGAAAACCTCATACGCGAAAATCAAAGAAGGATAAAGGTGTAAATGCCCTGCGCTCCATTTAATTTGATTTTCATTTTTCCTAAAGGGATTTCTTTCCTTGTGTAGAGTGGATAACGTTTTCGCGGTTGGCGACGGGCAGGCTTTTCAACTCATATATTGATGCGGAGAACTAAACTTTCTATAACCACAAATGTGTTTGTGGGTTACGAAATCCCGCCTATTGCAAATGTGCTGTTATGCTCAGTATTAAATTGATTTACTGTATAATTCTTTCCAACGAAGATCAGTTTGCTGGTCAACCCATTGTTTTGATTTATAGCCCCCGCTTCGTAAGTTTTGATTTATTAGTTTCCCAAATCCAAATGAATAATTTACACTATTGTCCTTACCTAATTCAATGTATATACCATCAGACACTTTAAAAACACCTTTTAAACCTTTGAATGTTAATCCATCAATAGAATTATTTGGGGTTTGACCAGGCTTTAATTCTGTCACACCTTGATTCTCTTCTAAAATATAAAATTTAATATTTGAATCATTCTGCGTTATTTTTCCTCCTTTTTTTATGTCGAACAACTGAAGAAGAGATGCTATACCAAGCCCTAATCCAATATTTCTAGTTGTTTGGCTTTCGGAAAGTGATAAACCTAATGTTGCAAGAAGTCCTAATGACAATCTTGTATAAGGATCAATTTTATTTTCAAGAGTTTTAATTCCAGCATAAGACATAATACTGGCGCTAGCTATTGTTAAATGGTTCTTTTTCATTTTCTTTTTATGAGGTGCTGTTCAATATTGATGCCACTTCAATCTATTTGACATGCTGTCATTTGACGAAAAGCTGGCAGTTAATATTTAATTGGATTGTACTGGGTTTGCAATATTGGGCGTAACGGAATGCGGATTTATGAAGTTGGCAACTTCAGGGGACTAAACCTTTTGACACAGCAAATGACATTTTGGAAATCTGAGTTTGATTTAACCGGTAGGCCGCCAATGTCATAAATCCAATGTTAGCTGATGGCTTGTTTTCAACTTTACTAAAGCAAGGTCTAATATTTGGAGTGGAAATATTCATTAGCCCTTATCTCTTTTTTGCTTTTGCTATTTGCTTCGTCAGCCCTCAATTCTACTCGCCTGATTTTGCCACTTATCGTTTTGGGTAAAGTCTCAACAAACTCTATAATTCGTGGGATTTTATAAGTAGCCAGATTTTTATTGCAATAGTTGAATAAATCCTCTGCCAGCGCTTTACCAGGCACCTCGCCTTGCCGCAAAAGTACAAAGGCTTTTACAGCATACCCTCGTATTTCATGAGGGCTGCTAACAACGGCTGCCTCTACCACTGCCTCATGTTCAATTAATATGCTTTCCACTTCAAAAGGTCCAATTCTATAATCCGAAGCCTTAATAACATCATCATCTCTGCCTACAAACCAGATGTAGCCTTCTTCGTCTTTATAAGCTTTATCACCTGTATAATATAAGTTATGCTTAAACACTTTATCGTTTCTTTCCGGCTCTCCTAAATAACCGGTAAATATTCCATTGGCTTTGTTTTCATCCATTTTAACACAGATATTACCTTCTTCGAGTGAAGGCATTTCGATTCCTTCATCATCAGCAATTACGATGTCATAGAGAAATGTCGGTTTACCCATTGAACCATATTTTATAACGCTACCGGGCATATTGCCAGCAAGAAGGCTGCTTTCAGTTTGTCCATAGCCATCCCGAACGATAAGACCAGTTCCCTGTTTCCATTTTTCAATGATTTCAGGGTTAAGCGGCTCTCCTGCAGCCACACACTGCCTTATTCTGAGATTATAAGGTGTTAGATCTTCCTGAATCATCAAACGTAGAACAGTAGGTGGGGCACAAAAAGTAGTTACTCCATATTTTTCCATGGTGACCAATTGCTCCACAGCAACAAACTTGTCAACCTGGTTAGCCAATATGGTGGCACCCATATTCCATGGACCGAAAAAACTGCTGTAGGCAAACTTCGCCCAACCTGGAGCTGAAATATTATAATGAATATCCCCCAAGCGCAGTCCTATCCATGCCGATGTAGTTAGATGCCCAAAGGGAAGCGTGAAATGTGTGTGGGTTACAATCTTAGGAAGCCCTGTTGTTCCAGATGTGAAAAAATAAAACAGGGCATCATCAGAGCGAGTATGGGCTGCATCGGCCTCTTTTTCTTTTTCAAGTATCTCATCCATGGTATGCCAACCTTCCCTTGTTCCATCCACAATAATTTTAAGTTTGATGGATCTGTTTAATAATTCTTCGGCAGCGTCAATCTTTTCCGCATTGGCTAGATCAGCAATTGCAACTTCTGGGAATACTGTTTTGAAACGATAGGCAATGTCTTTCTCGGTCAAATTAGTTGAAGATGGAATAAGTATAAATCCACCCTTGATGGCTCCTAACAGACTAATCCAATTGGCAGGGTCTAAAGCAATTTGCGAAAAGATGCTATTCCCTTTATTTACACCATGGCTTCTCAGGAAATTTAGAAATTGGTTAGCCTTTTCATAAATATTTTGGAATGTGTAGATCTTTTCCTTCTCGTTGTATCGCCAAATGAGAGCTTGACTTTCGGGGTAGCACTTTACATTCATTTCGTAGAATACTTCCTGCGCCCAATTAAAGTATTCGGGTTTTGTAAGTTTTAGTTTGTGCAGGTCATGAGTATCTTCATTAGCTACCGACTTCCTTACCTGCGTGAATAAATCATGTATGTTCATCTTATAGTGTTTTTTTTAAGCTTTCCGCTAACGTTCCGCGTGTGGCCGACGGGCGGGGTTTTTACCACAAATGATTGTTTGAAGACACAAACTTTATGTGATCAAAAACTATCTACGGAGCACGAAACCTCGCCTATTGCCAATGCGCTGTTAAGGGCTTGTTTTATTGTTTAATTATTTTGAACACTTGTTTCTTGTTTTCTCCAATACTCAACGCATAAACGCCACTAGTTAAATTCCCCATTTCTATAATAGTATTCTCATAATTTATTAATCCTGATAAAATGGCTTTGCCTAAATGGTCATAGATAGTATATGCCGTTCCAATGATTTTACAATCGGATTTTACATTTATTTGATTTGTGGTTGGATTCGGAAAAAGAGAAATTGCATTTTTTAAATCAAAATCAGATATGTCGGTAGATAAATTCAGATTAGAAAGAGCAAAACGAAATACACCTTGAGTATTGGTAGCCGCAATTATGTAATTGTCGTTAAGTTCTAAATCAAAAATAGTCAAATCAGTTAACCCAGTATTGATTGCTGTCCAATTATTGCCATTATCTGTTGAGTAAAAAACACCTGCGCCAAAAGAACCAGCAACAATTAACTGTGAGTTGCTAGCAAATCCTCTATAAGATCCCGATGCAAGTCCTCCTCCCAATAATGTCCAATTTGCGCCAAAATCTGTAGAGCGATAAACACCTGTTCCAATTTGTCCACCAGCGAAAAGTATGTTTCCTTTGCTTTCAATGGCTCTAAAATTTGTAGAACCACCTAAGCCATTATTAATTGGAATCCAGTTAGCTCCCCAATCAATGCTTTTATAAATACCAGCACCATTAGTACCAACAAATAATGTATCATTTATTGCAGTAATACATCTTACATCGGTTGCTGATAATCCTGCAGTACTCCAGTTATCTCCTTGGTTTGTTGACACAAAAACACCAGTGGGTCCAACATAAAATAATCTTGTGCCTGCTTTTAATATTCCGCTTCCTAATAAATTGGTTAATCCAACACTTTTAGAAACCCATGTTGCTCCATTGTTAGAGCTTCTAAAAGCACCTTGACTTGTGCACGTATATATATAATTGTTATCCTTTGTAAAACATCTTGTAGGACCAACATTGTCATTTCCGGTATTTGATAATGAATAATTTGCTGCACTATCAGTGGAAAGGTAAGCTCCAGTTTGTCCTCCTGCAAAATTGTAGATGCCATTTGTTAATAATGACTGCATATTTAATCCAGCCGTTCCTGCAGATTGTTGCCATTGCCCATAAGCTGAAACGCTTAAGCAACAGAATAAAAGAAATTGTAATGTTATTTTTTTCATTTTAGATATTTTATTAAGTTTTTTAAAGACTAATTCCCTGTCAAATAGTTTAATTTAGTTTGTGATTTTTCAAACTTACCCATAACAGTTGGCAGATTTGCGGTGGGGCGGACTTAGCAGTAGTATCTTTCATTTTACCACCAATGTTTATTAGAAGCAGAATGTTTCTTTAACCACGAAACCCGCCATATTCGTAAATGTCCTGTTTTGGGCTGGCCTATTTCTTCTTCTTACTGAAGGGATTAGTACTTTCTTTAGGTACTTCTGATCTGGTTGGAACAATTAAAGATTTGTTCTTGTCTTTAGTTATTGTATGTAATGTGTTATTCAACATAATTAATGCTAGGCTATCTTTTCTAGCGGCAGTTGGAGATTCCGCGCAAAGTGTAACACTTTTCCGCCCTAATGTAAACCACTAATTTCGCAACAAAGTGTAACCCCTTTTTCTGCGGCAAACAGTACTCCCTGATTTGCTTAATTGCTCTGCTGTTTGCCGACTATAATTTCATTTTATTCTATGGATCGTAAATGAGTCAATCTTGAACTTAAGGCCTCAGCGACATGTGCTTGCCAGCTTCGGTTAAGGACACCGGAAGAATCAATTTGACGTCCCTCCGATTCTCTTTTGTGCTGTAAATCCAAATCATAGCACGGAAGATTGTCCGCAGCAAAGTAAGCAGGCTTCTTGCCATGCATGGTTTGTCCACCTGCGCTGATACTGCAGGTTTCACGACCAGGATAAAGAATATTCATTGATGTAGGCTCATTTTGTATGATTAGTTTGGCGACATCTTGTATGAACCAATACTCGGGCTCCGGGCTTGGTTTACCTGTTCGACCTTTTTGATTGGCTACTGCGGCGGCGGCTTCTGGGAAATTTACTTTTATGTAATTGTGCTGATGGACTCTGCATGGGCCCGAAATGATAACACGGGTAAGAAAAGTGTGATCGTCTGAAATCATCAGACTGCCAAAAGGATTAGTCCAGAGCTTTGCTGCATGGCCATGAATGAAATTTCCTGGATGATATGGAATGAGCAGTACCACCTTTTTTTTCCTTCTACCTATAAAAGCTGCCTTCCCTTTTTCGCCGTTACGCGGCGAGGCGCCTGGAAGACCTGAAGATGAAATAGTTATCTGGATCAATTCAAATTGTTCCTTAATTAAGCTCTCGAGTGGTTGTAAAGGTGTCCATCGGGGGGCCATCCCAATTTTAAATTCAACCGTGGAACGTCGTTTTGAAAATAAATTTTGAGAACACTGCGTGAATACCTCCTCCGTATGGCCAACCGCGAAAAGCAGAGTGACCCTACTGCGACTAGCCGCTTCCTTATATGCCTCAATCACTTCTAGCTGAAGACCATATTCCTGTTTTAACTTTTGATCATCCAGAAGTTCAACACCAAACAACGTAATATGAAGTCCCATGGCATCGGGGTCGTGCGGATGCAATGCAAGTAACGCAAGACGAGGATTGTCTAGTAAATTATCGATTACCTCGAGCGTTGAGGCGACAGCATCCCGCTCAAAGGCATTGATGGATGGATCGTAGGATTTTACCTCTTTACCCTTTATACGATTTCGAAATGCAGTTGGCATGGGTTCTGCTTTCGAATACCAGTTTTTTGTTGCTTCAAGCTCGATATCATCGGGCAATTCAGGCAGCCAAAGTGCAATAGCAACCGTACGTTCATTAAGAACAAGAATCGGAGCACTGTCGTGCATCTTCTCAATTAATGCGGTACTCGTTGCACGACAACTGCCCCAAATAGAACCCTGTGGTTTACCCCCTGTGCCCAGCAACACCTGAGTTGCGGTCATAGCAAAAGCGCCCATCGTCGGGTTGAGCTCTTGACGGTATTGACTTTTATAGAAATTGTCAGCTCCTTTGGCCACAGTAGCCTCCAATTTCTTTTCGTTCTTTTTTTTAGATCTGTATGCACTTAACAAGTATTGCCACACATGTTCCGCGGCAGGAGCCGGCGCGTCAGCTCTTCGAAAAAAGCGCTCGGCAACTTTTTCCCGATATGCTGGAGGAAGGGCGCTGATTGCACGGAGCGCAAATACTCTCAGGCCCGACAAACGATATCGTCCATCAGCTGACCCGCCCATATTTTCCGATTTATTTGGCATTACTTAATAAAATGTCCGTTATTAAAATCATTTTAACTTTTTCTTAATGAGCGATTTCTGTAATTCAAATCTACTTATTTCGTTTTAATAGCGGCGC
>JBKDSL010000252.1:0-2566 GCA_046340555.1 Bacteroidota bacterium | reverse complement strand
GTGAACATACGATTGCTCACCAACCCGCCCGATGCCAATGTGAGCGCTGCCAGCGGCGCCACCATAAGCGATGCAAACTCAGCGGTAGAAATAACCCTGCCAGCAAACGGCATTGTAAAAAACAACGCGCCCTACACGGGCAATGTAAGAGTGGCCATTAGGCACATCGATACCCAGAGCGATAACTTCTCGGAAGAAATGCCGGGCAATTTGGTAGGCGTACAAAACAATCAAAGCCGTGGACTGGTATCCTACGGCATGGTGGCGGCAGAGCTTACCGACAACGCCGGACAACCCTTGCAACTGGCCACCGGGCAAACCGCCACGGTGCGCTTTCCCATTGCCGCGCAGCAACAAGCTACGGCACCTGCCAGCATCGATTTGTGGTCGTTTGACGAGCAGAACGGATATTGGAAACACGAGGGCACGGCCACCAAACAAGTCAGCGAGTATGTGGCACAAGTAAGCCACTTCTCGTTCTGGAACTGCGACATCCCAGGCAACTGGATCACACTGCAGGGAACCATCAACAGCACCACAGGCCAACCCATACCGGGGGCCATGGTAACGCTCAACAGCCAAACCAACGGCACGGCATCCGACTACACCAATGCACAAGGACAATTCAGCGGCTGGGTGCCTGGGGGCCAAACCCTCACCATGACCGTACAGGTGCCTTGCAATGGAACCAACACAATGGTGCTCACCCAAAGCATAGGACCCTTCAGCACCAACACCACCCTGAGCCCGATAGCGGTAACCATACCCGGCGCCACGCAAGTAACAGGCACGCTGGTATGCAATGGCAACCCGGTAACCAATGGCTATGTGATTGCCAACGGACAAGTGCATTTTGCAAATGCGGCGGGCGTGTTTTCGTTCGCAACCTGCAGCAGCGGTACGCAGTTGTATCCCTACGGCGGCAGTCCTTTAACGGCAGGCACGCCAGTGCAGATACCTGCCAATGGCATTATGAACAATGTGACCGTTTGCAGTGGTGGTGGAGGTGGAACAGGCACGGTAACGGACATCGACGGCAACACCTACAACACGGTACAGATAGGCACGCAGGAGTGGATGCAGGAGAACCTGAAGACCACCAAATATAAAAACGGAGACCTGATACCCACTGGTTTGAACAACGCGCAATGGCAAGCCACCACCCAAGGCGCATGGGCCTATTACAACGACAGCAGCCAGTACAACAACCTATACGGCAAGCTGTACAACTGGTATGCAGTGGCAGACCCCAGGGGTGTATGCCCAACAGGATGGCATGTGCCCACCGATAGTGAGTGGAACCAACTGGTTAAATATCTGGATCCGCAGGCGGATACAACAATAATTGGAAGCCAAAGCCAAATCGCTGGTGGCTTGATGAAGGCAATAGGAGACTTGCAGTCGGGCACGGGTTTGTGGCAGTCTCCCAACACGGGTGCCACCAACATCAGCGGGTTCACCGGTTTGCCGGGTGGTTACCGCAACAGCAATGGCGGTTACAGCGCCATTGGCTACCGTGGCGACTGGTGGAGTTCTTCAGAGTACAATGCCAACAGCGCCTGGTACCGGAGCCTCAATTTCAATGGTGCGAATGTGGGCCGTAACCTCACCAATAAGCTGAACGGCTTCTCTGTTCGGTGTCTCAGGGATTAACCCGCAGGGTTAAGTAATTCATTGGATTCATTTGACAATTTGACAAAACCCCGCCGCAGGCGGGGTCGAAAAATTCGTCAAACAAATTCATCATCGTGCAGTTTGTTAAAAGCGATTTTATTCGTAGCGCGTTATGAAATTGCAACCACCCACGCTGGCTGAGTAAGCGAAGCGCATTTGCCCTGAGTTTATCGAAGGGTCGAAGTCAGTGGAGCAAGTCGTCAATCGTCAATCGTAAACCATCTTCGCTGCTTCCTCCCCAACCAACGCCCCAATAGCTATGCCCATTCCGCCCATGCGTACGGCGCAGTACGTGTTTTGTCCTGTTTTTTTGATGATCGGAGATTTGGATCCACCCATCCCCATGATGCCACTCCAACGCATATCCACTTCGTACGGGGTATTTGGAATGATCACGGTTCTCAAAAGTTCATCAAGTCGATTTTGGATGATGTCGGTTAATCCGAATGTGGTCGTATGCTCGGTTTCGAAGTCCATGTTTCGGCCACCACCAAAGAGTATGCGGTTTCCAATGTTCCTGAAGTAATAATAACCCAAGTCATAGTGAAAGATACCCTTGAACGGGAGCTTCTCTATTGGTGATGTGATAAGTACTTGCGCACGGGCAGGCTCCACTTCCAATTCGGGAATCAGTTGTTTGGCAAAGCCATTGGTGGCAAGCAGTGTTTTTTTCGCCTGTATGCGAAGGCCATTCTTGCAAACCATTTCCGTATGGTTGGGATGATCCTCCAAACTTTCAATGTCGATGCCATTCAAAATGATTACGCCTTCAGCTGTTGCCTTACGCATCAACGCCATCATCATTTGGCCGTTATGGATTTGTCCTTCTTCGGAGTTCGCAATAAATGAATCCACTTGCTGGAATACGAAACGAGAAATATTTTCAATTTGT
>JBKDSL010000251.1:0-3740 GCA_046340555.1 Bacteroidota bacterium | reverse complement strand
GATATATATTGGGAGCCGGAACGGATGTTCCGATGGTGGGTGATGGATTATTGACCTGGAGCCACCATCAAAGCAGGAGCTTCGGTTGGTTGGATTTGGTCGTTTTTGGCATTACGTTGCACATGCTGTTTGGCGCGCTCGTAGGAGTTGCCTTGCTTCACCATTTCTTCCACTTGTTTGAACTGCTGATTCAAAACGGTGGATTCGTTTTGCATGCGTGTCAAGTCTTCCTTGGTGAATTCTGGATAGCCTCCAGGATTTTCCAAAATCATGGCCAACTTGAGGGCACGCATCAGATCTGCGTCATTGGGGTTCGACTTGTACAGTTGAACCACTGGAGAATCTGGCCTTTTGAGGATATAGGTTTGCACCGGATCCGTACCATTTTCTTTGCTGTTCCTTTTCTCGTTTTGAGCGTAACCGACATTTCCTGCCATCATAAAGGCAAAAAACAAGATGCACGTCAAAGTCAACAGGCGCTTTGTTTGGTGGAGTTTGTTTTTCATTGATTGGGTGTTTTGTGGTGAAATTATTGGATTATTTTGTTATTTCTTGATTAATAGTGTGTTAACAAAGGTCAAGCTACTGAAATGGTACTTCGAGTGTCAAGTTTTTTTGGCGAAATCCTACATTTTAATGCTTAACGAATGGTTTTATGGTGGTGAAACCATCATTGTGAACAACCACTACATGATACACTCCAGCAGGTAGTTGCTGAGCTTCAAGTATTTGGTAGTTAGATGTTTGAGTGCTTTCCAAGAGGATTTTTCCAGTGATGTCCAAGACTTGAATACGGTTCATTTGATCCACAGAGGAAATTTGCAAAACATTTGAAACCGGGTTGGCGAATGCAATGCGATCTTTAGAGTGTTCGCTATGCATTTCAGTTCCGAATCTGAAAGTGCCTGTTCCTTCCAATGAGCTGATTTCAACCTTTTCCTGCAAATGGTTAGCTTGGTTTTCTGCCAAATCTCTTACCCAATAAACGTTGGTGTTCGAGTTACTCAAAGCAAGGCCGGAAGCACGCTTGCTTTGTGTATAGCTACCCTCAACACTTGCCGCGTTTTCAATACGGGGGGTGGAGCTTCTCGACGAAAAGTTAAACTTCACCAACCAAGCAGCTTCAAATGATTGGCCTGCATTGTTAGCGGTAATGGTTCCTGTCAAGTAAACATTTTTTCCAATGGTTGATGTAACCATACCAGTAATGGTGGTTTGTCCGATGGAGGTGTAAGGAGATAAGGGGGTGGGTGCATACGGAACCCTTCTAGTGGATAAACCGGTAGAGGTATTGATCTGCTCAACAAAGGCTACACTGCCCGATGTCCATCCTACATTAACAGTAGATATATCGGGAACATTTACGAGGAATGCACCGTCGGTAAGCGTGTTATTGATAAAGTTCTCCCAAACTTTTTTGCCTGTACTTGGCGCTAGTTTGAAAGTAAATGCATCGATACCGTGCTGTACGTTTCCAGTTGAATATCCCACCATATAGAGAAATCCATCAGGTCCAACCACAATGTGCCTTGCAACGTCGTCACCAGCCACTGTTCCACAGTTGTCGATGCTCGACCATTTGAGGAATGGCGAGGAGCCAGTCGATATACATGCGGTTGAAATGAGTTTTCCAGTTCCGGTAACAGCAGATGGACGGTAACCGGCCAGATACAGGAATTGTCCGTTATCTATGGCTAGACTGGTGTAGTAGTCGTTGGTAATGGTGAAATTGAAATAGGTGGTGGTTGCACTGCCTGGTCCGAATGCACGAATGATGCGGTGGCGAACGGCTCCACCGGATCCGATACTTTTCACAATGCAATAGGCGATGCTGGTGGTGGATACTTTCATATCAATGCCTACATCTGAGCTGGTTGGGTTGAATTGGTAGGTCCAAACCTCACTCAAGTTGCTGGTATATTTACCGATGTTCACGTCATAGGAGTTCACACTGCTGAAGGTGTTGTAACCGATGTACACATTACCTGTTGCGTCCAACTCCAATCCAAAACCACTGGAGCGATCAAACCCCGCTACCGAATGCGCTCCTACATTGATGACAACCTCATTAAGAATGTTTCCTAACGTATCAAACTGCAACAACACGGTATAGTTGAAGGTCTGTGTTCCTTGAACACCGTTTGAGTCGATATCGGAAGTGACATCGGCCAGCACATACACGAATCCGTTCGAAGGATTGGCTACTATTTTGCGAGCCTCATTTGAGAAGTTATTGGATAGGGTATGCTGGTATTTGTTGTTCCAGCTGGTATTGAAAAGGATAGTCTGGGCAATGGTTAGGTTTGCCAAAAACAGGAATCCTACCAATGTCCAAATTCGAAGGGCGAAATTTTTCATGTTGAATGGATTTGGGTTTATAATGGTTTTTCAGTTTTTCACAATCAAAGGCAATTTGCACCTTAAAAGAGAAGGAAGTAACCAGTTCTTGGGCAAACCTTGCATTTAAAGTGGCGAATGTTGTTGTTTTTAGGGTGATTTTTGAAAACTATTGATATTTAGATATTTGCGAAACACAATTTAAGGATTATTTTGTCGATTTCAAACATATCCTTAACTTTTTTTAGATACAAGGGTACTTTATTGTGATGCTCTCGATTTGTTAATAACTCTTTTTGGCAATTTTCTATCAAATTGAGGCAGAATGAATCTGGTAAAGGTTAAACAGGTTAGCTGTGGAAAAGTGGTGATGAGTGGTATTTCTTAGCTGCAGAAGTTAAACACGGATTATTCGAATTCAGCGGATTTGTACGGATTTTATCAGTCTCAAAAACATATACGCTTAAACCCGTAAAATCTCATAGATCAGCGTTTCATAAATAGCATCTTAATTTCCCACGGTGCTGAGTAAGCGAAGCGCATCGAAGCCATCGTCCCCTGCAATAGAGCTGCGCACACTGCAGGGCTCAATCGTAAATCCTCAATCGTCCATCGTCAATAAAAAAGGCTCCCCTTTCGGAGAGCCTTTTTTAGAATCGCTCGTTGATTACAGCCCGAATGTAACCTCGTAATTAATCGTGCCGTCGTCAAATCCGATTTTTAAAACGGAACCGCTGTTAACTAGCAAATTCGTAGTATCTCCATCAGTAACCAATTTGGTTTCATTTGCAGCCCATGACCATGTACCTGGAGTTGTTTGTGGGTCAGCTGGGTCGCACTTTGTAGGTCCTTCGTCACTAACATAATTTCCGTCTGTTGAAAATCTTGTAAAATTATCCAGTTCGCATGCATCTAATTGTGATGTGATGTCAACTCCGTTAAAAACAATGGTTTCAATTTTCCAGTTTTTGTTGCACAGCTTACTCGTGTTGGTAGCAGGGGTACCACCACCACTACCAGAGGTAGAATCATCATCTTTTGAGCACGATGAAATCAGTACGATTGAGGCCATTAGTAAGGCCAATGTTTTGAATGTAGTTTTCATGTTTGTTTGGATTTTGTTTGGCGAAGATAAGTCTTTAAATAATTCTTGTTGTTTACAGGATGTTGGTCGCGTTACCATATAATTAGAACACGGATTGAACGGATTTTACTGATTGGCGCGGATTCGTTACTGTTACTGATAAAATCAATCGTCCCCCGCAGTAGAGCTTCGCACACTGCGGGGTTTAATAGTCCCCCTGCAGTAGAGCTGCGCACACTGCGGGGTTCATCGTCAATAAAAAAGGCCCTGCTTTCGCAGAGCCTTTCTCATTTCAATAGGTTTCTAGGATTACTCCAAT
>JBKDSL010000250.1:0-4236 GCA_046340555.1 Bacteroidota bacterium | reverse complement strand
GTTCTGTAGGAAGCAAAGCAATGGAGTCGTTAATCTGTTTCAATGGTTGAGCGGCTAACGTAGCATAGGGATAAGCCTTCAGTACGTCTCGCCGCAATTTCAGAAATCGCATAAGTTTTTCAGCTCGATTCGGATCGGCGGCAGTGATGACTTCAAAAACCGGCAGAGAAACGAAAGGAATTGTATCAGTACCCACCACAACTGCCCTGGTAACAACCGGTGGCAGCCCATCGCTTTGTCCATAACTGCGAACAACAGAAAAAACCAATGTAGCTATTAAAACGATGGTGCGCATTTTACGCCTGATGATATGCAATAACCTCGCCAAAGGAAATTTATTGCTTAAACCTATCGATTATACTTCCAAGCAGAAACTTTAGCACCTGATTCAGCAATTTTCGGAACAGATTGTGCGGGTCCACCTGTTAGCTTGGATGCCAATAACGCTGCTACCATTGAATCGTGTTCAACAAACCCAGTTAAATACTCGGGCTTGAAATGTGCCTTAACGAAATGCGTATCAAAATTACCTGAACGGAAGGCATCGTGTTTGAGCACAAAATTGCAGAATGACAGTGTGGTGGCCACACCTGTAATCCGGTATTCGTCAATGGCTCTGATCATCCGCTCAATTGCTTCACCCCTATCGGCTCCATGAACCACCAACTTGGCAATCATAGGATCGTAATATATGGGGATTTTCATTCCTTCCTCAAAGCCATCGTCTACCCGCACCCCAGGACCTTTCGGCGTTTGGTATTGCGATAGGGTTCCTATATCAGGCAAAAAGTTATTCAAAGGGTCTTCCGCATAGACGCGCACCTCAATGGCATGACCTTTTATTTGAAGATCGTTCTGAGAAAACGAGAGCTGATGTCCCATGGCAACCCGAATCTGCTCCTTCACCAAATCAACACCGGTAATCATCTCTGTAACCGGGTGCTCCACCTGTAAACGGGTATTCATTTCAAGGAAGTAGAAATTCAGGTTTTCATCCAACAAGAACTCAACTGTGCCAGCACCTACATAATCACAGGCCTTAGCAACCATTACAGCGCATTGACCCATTTGTTCACGAAGTTCAGGGGTCAAGACGGAAGATGGTGCCTCTTCGATAACCTTTTGGTGCCTGCGTTGAATAGAGCATTCACGCTCGAACAAATGCACGATATTGCCGTGCTTGTCGCCCATTACCTGAACTTCAATATGTCGTGGCGAACCTACATAGCGTTCGATGAATACCGATCCGTCGCCGAATGCAGACGTTGCTTCACTGACAGCCAAATTCAACATTTCATCGAATTGGGATTCGTTTTCAACGATGCGCATTCCTTTACCTCCACCGCCAGCCGATGCTTTCACCAAAATGGGATAACCCACTTCGCCAGCTATCTTACGCGCTTTGTCAACATCCGTAATGGCATAGTCGGTACCTGGAACAAGAGGTATATTGTATTTCTTAACAGCGTCCTTCGCTCCCAGTTTACTGCCCATGATTTCCATGGATTCGGGAGAGGGACCGATAAGGATCAAGCCTTCGTCTTGAACGCGACGTGCAAAGGCTGCGTTTTCCGAAAGAAAACCGTAACCGGGATGAATCGCATCGGTGCCAGTTGATTTGGCTGCGCCGATGATCTTGTCGAAGACTAGGTAGGATTGTGAAGATGGAGGAGGACCGATATGGATGGCCTCATCTGCATAGCGAACGTATGGCGCTTCGCGGTCGGCATCGGAAAAAACCGCAACAGTTTTTATGCCCATTTCGCGGGCGCTGCGCATGATGCGGAGAGCGATTTCGCCCCGATTGGCAACCAGGATTTTCTTTATTTCTCGAATGCCTTTAGATGCCATTTTCAAATTTGAATTATCCCTTGCGGGTAATCATTCCGATGATTTTATAAACCAGCTTTGCAAGTGTGTACTCGGAAAGTATTTGCCCTTCTGAAGGGGCCACTTCTACGACATCAAATCCGATAACCTTTTTGCTGGCGACCACCATCCGCAAAAACTCCAAGGTCTCATGCCAATACAATCCGTTTGGTTCGGCAGTACCAACGAAAGGAACAACCGAAGGGTCGAAACCGTCAGCGTCTATAGTGATGTACACCTGTTCCCCCATCGCCGCCAAGGCCTCTTGCATCCAATTTGGGTTGGAGCGAACGTAATGGGCATAGAAGGTATGGATGTTGTTGGATGACTTGATTAATTCGGCTTCTTCCTTGCATTGCGCACGGATTCCTATTTGAACCAGATTAACGCCCAAATCGTGAACGCGCGCCATAACTGAGGCATGCGAATAGGGATTGCCATGATAAGATTGTCGGAGATCGGAATGCGCATCGATTTGCAAGACGGTGAATTCGCCATACTTCTTCATATGTGACTTCACAAACCCAAGGGTTACGGTATGCTCTGCACCTAATGAAATCACAAATTTACCATCGTTGATGAGCTTGTCTGTTTCGCTCTCGATAAGTGCAACCGCATCGGCATCAACCTTACCGGTAAAATCAATAGGGTCCAAGGTGGCGATGCCTCCTTTGCGGAATGCCTCGTCGTCTATTTCCTCGTCATAGAACTCCACAAAGTGCGAAGCCGACAAAATAGCCTCGGGACCTTTGGCGGATCCACTCAAATATGATGAAGTGTGCTCGTAAGGAACAGATTGAATAACGAACCGGCTCGACTCATAGGAATGAAGCGCAGGATCTTCAATCGCTAGGAAATTATTTTCGGAAGTTCTAGCCTTCATACAATCACTTTTTCAAAACATCGGCAACCAAGTCGGCCGCTTCCTTCAATTGAATGGCTGAATATACCTTGAGCCCGGATTCATCAATGATTTTCTTGGCTTCTTCGGCGTTGGTTCCTTGTAGGCGAACGATGATTGGCACTGGGATTTCACCGATGCTCTTGTAAGCATCAACTACCCCTTGCGCCACACGGTCGCAACGGACGATACCGCCGAAGATATTGACCAAAATCGCTTTCACATTGGGATCCTTTAGGATGATGCGGAAGGCCTGCTCCACACGGGCGGCATTTGCAGTACCACCAACATCTAGGAAGTTAGCAGGATCACCTCCGGCCAATTTAATGATGTCCATAGTGGCCATTGCTAGTCCAGCACCATTAACCATACATCCAACATTTCCGTCGAGCTTCACGTAATTCAAGTTATGCTCGCCAGCTTCCACTTCGGTTGGATCCTCTTCGGTGATGTCGCGCATGGCGGCAAAATCAGGATGACGATACAATGCATTCTCATCCAAATTAACCTTCGCATCTACGGCGATAATCTTATCATCAGAAGTTTTGAGTACTGGATTGATCTCGAACATGGCTGAATCCGTGGATTCGTATGCTTTACAAAGTGCCGTTACGAATTTGGTCATCTCCTTGAAGGCGTTTCCGCTCAGACCAAGATTGAACGCGATTTTACGAGCCTGAAAAGGCTGCAGTCCAGTCTTGGGATCAATCTCCTCCTTGAAAATCAGATGGGGAGTTTTCTCAGCAACTTCTTCGATATCCATACCACCTTCGGTGGAGTACATCACAATATTACGACCGGTCTGACGGTTGAGCAGAACGCTCATGTAAAACTCGGAAGTGGCAGAAGGACCTGGATAGTAAACATCTTGTGCGATGAGAACCTTGTTAACTTTCTTTCCTTGGGGACCTGTCTGAGGCGTCACCAATTGCATGCCGATGATATTGGAGGCTCTTTCGTTTACTTCCTCAAGGCTTTTGGCCAACTTAACACCACCACCTTTGCCTCTTCCACCCGCGTGGATCTGAGCTTTGATAACCCACCACTGGGTTCCGGTCTGGGCTTGCAAATCCTTGGCGGCCTGTACGGCTTGTTCGGGCGTATCGGCAACGATACCCTCTTGAATGGCAACTCCGAAGCTTTTAAGAATTGACTTGCCTTGATACTCGTGAATGTTCATATAAAAATGAGCTTATTATAACCGCGAAAGTACCGAAAAAAGGAGAAAAATCGGTTGAAAAAGGAAAGTCTTAGCCGAATGGGTATGGCGTGTGGCCCATCGTCCGATAGCTATTGGATCGATATTAATCGGAAAAGCTAAGGGGGAGCAGGCCCAGGGCAAGCAGGGACAGAGCAAATATTCTCAGTGTAAAAAAGCTCAGGCAATTCATCAATCGCGCATCATAAGCTATATATCCTAAACCGCCGGGGGACTACCGTCCCCGCCCCATGGCGAAAATAATTTT
>JBKDSL010000249.1:0-38645 GCA_046340555.1 Bacteroidota bacterium | reverse complement strand
TGTAAGAAGCAAACCCATTTATTGTCGGCTCCCATCTTGGGCTCCGCATTCAACAAGGTGAATCCTTCAGACTCGAGGCGTTTCATCTCAGCACGAATATCGGTAACCGCAAAGGCGATATGGTGTATGCCTTCTCCTTTTTTATCAATGAAGCGGGCAATTGGACTTTCTGAATGCGTGGCCTCCAATAGTTCAATCTTACTTTCGCCGGTTTCGAAAAACATGGTGTTTACGCCTTCGCTTTCCACCATTTCAGTCTTGTAGGCTGGGCGACCTAAAAGCTTCGTGTAGGTTTCACCTGCGGTTTTCAGGTCTTTTACAGCGATGCCAATGTGTTCGATTTTATCCATTTATTACCACGAAAGTCCTAGCAAAAGTAGGAAAGATGTGTTTAAAACAGAAAAATCATATTGGTTTACTAGCGGCGTATAAACATCAGTCTAAATGACTGCGCAATGTTGATTTTCGCTAGTGAAGGATTTTTCAGAATTCATTTCATGAAACTTGTCCATTAAAAGGATATGGGGAAGTGTTATAATTGAAAGGAACATGAATCCAATGCCAGTTTTTGCGGACATAGAACTATTGTCTAGCATATATAATCCAACGAAAATCCCCAAAACACTCAGAATCGTGTAAGGAGCTATGTTCTTAATATGGCTTTTGAAGTCATATTTGACTTGGTTTATTTTCAGGAAATTTATTTGCTCTAAAATGGAAGGAAGTGCATGCCACAATGAAAAGTAAACGGCAAATCCCACCATCAAGGGAGTGGAAAGGAATAGAGCAAACAATACTACCCAGTTAATCAATTCCTTCAAGCCGACATTGTATTCCACATTACGTGATAACATTAGGCCGATTACAAAACATCCATAGATGATTCCAACAACATAGGCTAGCAGTCGGCATTGCAAAGTATCAACGATTATCGTCCCCTCCAAGCCAATAATGGAATTGATAATTGGCCATGCTGAATCCATGTCTGCCAAAAGCGGAGTTGCAAGGACAAAAACTCCAGAAAGCAGAAAAGAAGTGATTTTCAGGTATGATGATTTCCAGCGGAATGTCTTCAGGTTTTCCTGCCCGAAGTGATAAAAGGAAATGAGTATGAAGAGTAGGAATGATAGCTTAGGCGACAGATACCAAAGGAAACCATACGATGCCATAATGCCGAGGTATGTGGTATAAAACTTAAGTCGCTTTATGTTCTTGTCGCCGGGCATTTTTTGCGCGATTGAAAAGAACAGGAGATGATCGGTTGCTCCATGAGGAATACCAATCAGGCAAATCAATGCAATTGCGATTACAAATGATGCTTGCTCACCTAAAGCGGATGTAAATACGCCCATGGAGATAATCACCAGCGTCATCAATCTGCGTAAATGCAATTCAGTGTTCAACGGAAGTACTGTTTTGACAATTTCGGTGAGATAACTTTTTAGGTAATGAGAAAAGGTATTGAACTAGAGGATAAAAGCCGGAGACTAGCCTTTACAGACGAGTCTCCGGCTTCAAATAGGTGAAGAATTAATCTTCGGTACGGGACAATGCGTATATGACAAGACCAAACCCGATCTTATTGACCGCGTCAGCAATGTTGTATACAATATCCATGGAGTGTGCTGCTGCTGCGTGATCAGTTACTAGCTGTATACCGAACAAACCACCTGGAGTTCCCAAGATGTAACCTAGAGGATAGATAGCCCAACCCACTAGTACGAACCATGCCAATGTGCGTGTAGCTTTTGCAACTTGTGTTCCAGCGTTGGTTGCCAATTTCGCCACTTCGCCAAACCAAATCAAATATACAATGTAGAAGTAAGCTGCACCAGAAAGGACGCCCCACAATACGCTTCCATCGCGATCGATGGTTTCACCGATGTAGCCGGTTACCAACATTACCAAGGAGGCGAAGATCAACTTCCAAAGTAAAGCGATTTTGGCTCCAGCTTTGCGGGTGATCAAATAGAATTCAACGCACATGAGTGGAACAGTAAGGATCCAATCCACATAGCGGAAGAATGTTGGTGATTCACCTGTTTCCAAGTTATAACCACGCATGTAATAATAATGCACAGCCGCAATGAAGGTGATCAATCCTGATACCAACACAGAGGTGCGCCACTTTTGCGATGTGTTGCTCAACTCGAAGAAGAAGAACACAGAAGCCGCCATCATAGCCATTGTACCTATAAAGAAGGTAAACGCTACGTAGTTGTCACTGCCAATTGTTAAATGTTCCATTTTGTTTAAGTTTTAAGTTACCCAATTCCAACAAAACGAAACTTTGAATTGTTTTTACAGATTTTTGACAAAACGTAGATTATTCTAACAAGTCATAGGATTATAAAGCAAAAGATTAGTTTTCTGTAGTAATAAGTTGATTGGAGGAGCAGATTTTATTGAAATTAAAGTTTCATCGACATCAAATGCCCCCTTGTAATCAAGCCGTAAGGATTTTATTAGGAAGTTTGGCCGTCTCCCACGTGGTCAGTGCTTAATTTTGCCCATGGAAATTGACCAAACCAATTGTAAGCCATGGATTTCCAAATCCTAGCATCCAACATTACCAATCCCACATTGCTCTTTTTCGTATTGGGAATCATCGCTGCCAATGTGAAGAGTGATCTGGAAATACCGCCTTCTTCCAGCAAGTTCATATCTCTTTATCTTTTATTTGCCATCGGTTTCAAAGGAGGCCAGGAGCTCGCTTTAACTCCATTCTCAAGCGAGATCTTATATTCTATCATTTTCGGAGTGGTTGTGGCCGCTCTCATCCCTTTCTATACTTTTTTCATCCTTAAGCAGCGCATGTCGGTAAGTAATGCTGGCGCTGTTGCCGCCACCTATGGTTCTGTGAGTGCGGTGACTTTCGTTGCGGCTGCTACCTTTTTGGAAGGTCAAGGACTGGATTTTGGTGGACACATGGTAGCCATTATGGCATTGATGGAGTCGCCAGCGATCATCATTGGCGTTATTTTAATGATGCGGTATGATTCAGAGGCTCGTTCCACCGGAAATCTAAAAGACACTATTAAGCATTCCTTTACCAACGGAAGCGTTTTGTTGATTCTGGGTAGCCTGGTGATCGGCCTTATTGCCGATACTAAACAGGCGGAAGGCATCAAACCATTCACCACAGATATTTTCAAAGGCTTTTTGGCCATCTTCCTGCTCGAAATGGGCATGGTTACCGCCAAGCGTTTCTCCGCTTTCAAACAATATGGAATATTCCTGAGCGCCTTCTCCATCATCATTCCAGCCATTAATGGCTGCTGTATAGCATGGGCAAGTTCGTTGGTCACCGATGATATAGGCAATCGCTTTATTTTGGCTGTATTAGCTGCTAGTGCCTCATATATTGCCGTTCCTGCGGCTATGCGCATCGCAGCACCTAAAGCCGACCCTGGCCTTTACATTCCCATGGCACTAGGTTTAACATTCCCTTTCAATATCACCATCGGGATGCCACTTTATTTCGCCTTGGCTCAAAGCTAAATTGAAACTGAGAAACAGCCTTTTCTTTTCAAGCATAAAAATTTTCATAGATCGGTGTGGAATCTAAAGGATACCTACATCTATAGTCCGTTGCGCTAGCATATCTGGCGCGTTTCGGACCTAATTAACTTTAAAAAAGAAAAACATGAAAAAGCTGATCATCGCTTGTGGATTGCTATTGTCAACCACCAGCACCTTCGCCGACGAAAAACTTGTCAAATCCAATGTAGAGCGCGTGACTGTTTTCACGCAAGGAGCACAGGTATTCCGCACCACCAACATTTCTGTTGGCGCGGGCATCACACATTTGGTGTTTACCGGTCTCACTCAAGGAATCAATCCTGCTAGCATTCAAGCTGGAGGTAAGGGCACCTTCGTAGTAACAGATGTCAAACACCGTATCAAGTACCCTGAACCGGTAAAAACCCCTGCAGTTCCCAAGGCCATCACCAAACAAATAGAACAGCTTGAAGACTCATTAACCGAATTGGATTTCCGTAAATCCGAAATAGCAGAACGTCTAGCATCCTTGAGCCTTGAAAAGGACATGATAGTGAAAAACAAACTCGCCAAAGGTGAGGGGAAGAGTGATTCACTCGAGGTGCTGATAAAAGCGATGGAGTTTTTCCATAAAAGGCTTGGCGAGTTAAACACACTCATTTCTAAAGCCAAGCGTGATAAATTTCAATTGGAATTATCCTCGAATGAAGTCAACCAAAAGCTGAATGAATTACGCGCCTACATGGACGATACAGAGCCGGAAAAACCCTATCAACCCGAAAATCAAGTAGTGGTAACTATTAGTGCCGAGGCTGCGGCAACCGGCGTTGTAGAGTTGAGTTATATGGTTTCTGCCGCTGGTTGGACACCCTCTTACGATTTGCGCGCTTCCAACACCACCGAGCCAGTAAAGCTTACCTACAAGGCGAATGTTTACCAGAGCACGGGGGAAGATTGGAAAAATGTACGCATCAAACTCAGCACTTCCAATCCGAATCGTAGTCACATCAAACCTTCATTACCTATCTGGTATATCAATTACTACACTGCGCAGCGGGCAACCGCCACCAGCTCTATTCGTGGCGCAAGACCTCAGTCTGATAGTAACACAGGATATATCACAAAAGATATGGAAGTGGATATGTCAAAACGAATGATGGAACTGAGCCCTGCCGAATCGGCCGCCAACTATTCTCAAATTGTAGAGACCATGGCCAATGTGGAATTTGCTATCAAATTGGATTACGATATCCCTTCGGATGGAAACAGCCATGTTGTGTCTGTTAAAACCGAAAGCCTACCCGCCAATTATATCCACTATCTGGTTCCAAAGATCGAGAGCGAAGCGTTTTTGCTGGCACGTGTTACCGGATGGGAAAACCTGAACCTATTGCCAGGCAACGCCAACCTGTTTTATGATGGAACCTACGTTGGGCAAACGGTAATCAATCCCAATGTCATCAACGACACGTTGGACTTAGCCATGGGCCGCGACCAAGCGATTACTGTAACTCGCACCCGAATGAAAGATAAGGAGTCCAACAAATTGCTCGGTACGGATGTGACCAGGACCGTGGCGTACGAACTGCGCATCAAGAGCAACAAGGGTAGGCCCATCAGTTTAAAGGTGGAAGACCAGGTTCCCGTATCCAACATTAAGGAAATAAAAGTGGAATTGAAGGATGCCGACAAAGCCGATTACAATCTCGCAACCGGATCGCTGGTATGGGATTTCAAGATGGAAAACAAGACCTACAAATCACTCAAATTCATATACGAAGTCACACATAACAAGGATATGCCGTTAAGCATGTTCTGATATTGTCCACTTCGCTTTTCACAAGCCGCATGGTCGGTCCACCGTGCGGCTTTTTCATTTGTGGGATTTTTTACTTTTGGCAAAATGATGCGCAACATGTCGAACAACCTAAAAAACATTTTAGCCTTGATAGCGGGCTTGCTATTGGGGGGAGCTTTAAATTCACTGATTATCGGTTTGAATGTAACATTGATCCCGATGCCTGAGGGAGCAAATGTTTCAACCCCGGAAGGCTTGGCGCGCTCTATATCGCTGTTTCAACCCATTCACTTCATGGCACCTTTTTTGGCTCATGCCCTGGGAACATTCTTTGCCTCATGGATTACTGTTCAATTTGCTGGAACGCCAAACGTTAGAAGAGCTATGATTCCTGGGGTTTTATTCCTCGCGGCTGGAGTCTACATGGTTGTGATTCTTGATGCGCCCCTATGGTTCGAGATAAGCGATTTGGTTTTGGCCTACATTCCCATGGCTTGGCTTGGATTCAAATTAGGAACATGGAATAAAAGTAAGTACACAAGCAAAGGGGGATAGGCTTTTAGGCCTTTCTATAACGACTCTTGCTCACTCTGAGCATCATTATTTGTATCGCCAACCTTTTCTTCGTCGGTTCTCCAATACGCATCCGGACCGTCTTCAACTTCCACATCATGCGTGATATCCCAGCTATATAACGGACGTTGAGGCCCCTGTTTGCGGTATACTATTGACATCAGCAACCCCGCCAAGGACCCGAACAGATGACCCTCCCACGAAATACGCTCCACGAATGGCAGCAATCCCCAAACCAATCCGCCGTACAGGAATACCACCAACATGGAGAAGGCCATGAGCCTTGTGTCTTTTCTGAATACCCCGCTGAAGAATAAAAATACGGTCAGTCCATATACTAGAGCGCTCGCACCAACATGGTAGGAGGTTCTACCACCTAACCACAACCAGAATCCGCTAAGCACATATACCCATGTAAAAACCCTAAGTGTCAAAGTGGGGTAGAAGTAGCGCATCCCCGCCAAAAGGATTATAAGCGGGACCGTATTTGAAAGCAAGTGCTCCCAATCGCCATGCAGCAAGGGCATGGTTAAAATGCCTAGCAAACCATGTTCCGTTCGAGGTAACAACCCCCAATGTGTCAAGCTGGTGGCAGTCCACCATTCATAGGATTTTACGGCCAATAGCAAACTTGCAAGCAATAATCCTGGCAAAAAGCTGGTTACGATTTTTTTCAGGTCGGCATTGGTTGGCATGTAACAAAGGTCAGCGATTCGTACGAATGTTGGGTAACTTTGCGCCATGAGAATTGAAAAACATGCGGTATTGGCTGGACATACCGGTTCGGTATATGCCTTGTTGCCATTTGGTGAGAGCGGGCTTTTCTCAGCGGGCAGCGATCGGCTGGTCGCAGAGTGGGATTTGCAAAATCCCGAAGAAGGAAACATCTTGGTAAAAACAAGCGACATTGTTTATTCATTGCTTCAGTTGCCGTCTGGTAAATTGCTGGTAGGACAAGCTACTGGCGGAATACATGTGATAGATCTTGCCAGTCGAAAGGAGGAGCGTTTATTGCAGTATAATCTCTCTGCGGTTTTCAACATGGTGCATATTCCTCGTTTGCAAATCGTGCTTTGCCTTTCAGGAGATGGTGAATTGGGTGTATTGGACGATGCAGAGCTGAAGCTTCAAAAAGTTTTCACCCTTGGTGGAGGCAAGTTGAGAGGAATATCTGTAAACCAAGAAGCAAACCTGTTGGCTCTAGGGTCGGGGGATGGTGTTATTCGAGTTTTCTCCCTTCCGGGGATGGAGGAAGTGGCCAATTGGCAGGCTCATTTACCTGGTTATTCAGCCAATGCGGTTACGTTTTCTCCCGATGGCAGATGGCTTTTGTCTGGCTCCAGGGATGCCATGTTAAAAGTTTATGATGTGGCCAAAGGTTTTGAATTGGCTCATGACATTCCTGCGCACAATTATGCCATTTACAGCATAGAATACCATGCCGACGGCTTGGTTTTTGCCACGGGAAGCCGCGATAAAACCATCAAGATTTGGGATGCATCAACTTTCGAGGTATTGCAACGCATCGATAAGGAACGCTCCATGGGGCATGTCAATTCCGTTAATAAAATCGTTTGGCATTCAGCAAGCAACCAGCTGATCTCCGCTTCCGACGACCGTGCAGTTATGGTGTGGAATAGTGTTACGGATTATTCGTAGTTTTGAAATCACTTCTGGCAAAAGTAAGCTCAAATCGCCCATCTTAATTCGTCCTCCGATCTAGCCCTTCGCACACTTCAGGGTCTATCGTAAATCGTAAACCGTAAATCGTCCATCGCTTGAATCCGAATCTCGATCCAACACCATCTTCCCAACAAAACATCGACAAAGAACTTGAGAAGGTTCTTCGTCCGGTGGATTTCGGTGATTTTACCGGACAGGACAAGGTGGTTGAGAATCTCAAGGTTTTTGTGAAGGCTGCCCAGAAGCGCTCCGAGTCTTTGGATCATGTGCTGTTGCACGGTCCTCCCGGACTAGGTAAAACGACCTTGGCAAATATCATTGCGAACGAACTCGGAGTTAACATACGTATCACATCCGGACCCGTACTTGATAAACCAGGCGATTTGGCTGGTTTGCTCACCAACCTAGAGGCCAACGATGTGCTGTTTATAGATGAAATACACCGTTTGAGTCCCGTTGTGGAAGAGTATCTGTATTCCGCAATGGAGGATTACCGAATCGATATCATGATAGATAGCGGGCCGAATGCTCGCACTGTGCAGATAAAACTCAATCCTTTTACACTTGTTGGAGCCACGACGCGTTCAGGCTTGTTGACCTCGCCATTGCGTGCACGTTTCGGTATCAACGCTCGGTTGGAATATTATGATGCAAAGCGATTGCAGTTGATTGTTCTTCGCTCCGCTGAAATATTAAATGTACCTATTCACGATTCCGCCGCTTTTGAAATAGCACGTCGCAGCCGCGGAACACCCCGCATAGCCAATGCACTTTTGCGCCGCGTACGCGACTTTGCTCAGATAAAGGGCAATGGTACCATTGATGATCCGATTGTGGACTATTCACTCACCGCATTGAATGTGGATGCGCATGGATTGGATGAGATGGACAATCGAATTCTCACAGTTATCATTGATAAATTCAAAGGTGGACCTGTTGGACTCAACACCATTGCTACTGCGGTGGGCGAGGAGCCTGGAACTTTGGAGGAGGTGTATGAGCCTTTTTTGATTATGGAAGGCTTCCTTAACCGTACACCGAGAGGTCGCGAGATTACAGACAAGGCATACAAGCACCTTGGTAAGAAAAGACAGGGTCCTCCGGGATCGCTTTTCGAGGAATTGTAATCTGTAATTACAACCAAACTACCGCCATTTCTATTAAGTTTGTCCTGCCATGGCATTGAAATCAAACCGGCTGGATAACATTCAAGTATTGCGGGCCATTGCCGCCCTAATGGTTTGCGCATTTCATTTGCAATACCTGTTCATGTCGCCCGGAGATGAAAAGCCATTCCCGAACGGTGAAATGGGCGTTCAGGTTTTTTTCATCATCAGTGGTCTCATAATGTACCATACCACCAGGAACGAGCAGGGAATACCTCAGAAGTCGGCTTGGTCCTTTGCCTACAATCGAATCATTAGGATTGTTCCGCTTTACGTTTTGGTATCTTTCGTTTATGTGGCTGATGATATTTCATGGCAGTATCTGAATGAAAATTTTGCCCGCATAGTGAAGACGGTCTTTTTCATACCCCAGATGACCGATACGGTGGGCCCCAAATATGGGTATCCCTTGTTGGATGTTGGTTGGACATTGAATTACGAGATGTTTTTTTATTTGATTTTCTTCGTTTCACTACTATTCGGTCGGTTAGCATATCGTATACTGCTGTCGATGTTTTTAATTTTCGGAGTATTGATCCCATTGATATTTATCGGAGGGTTTGATCCCGCTTACGCGTCATTTAAAGATTATCCGATTTCAATTTTCAACATGTTCTGCAATCCGATGGTGCTTTTGTTCGCATCAGGTGTTGTGCTTGGTATGTTGATGGATCGAATAGAATGGGGCAAGATTGTACTTGTATCCGGTTTTGTTGTTTCCACCTTGTTTTTCATCATGCATGTAACAGGAATGCCAGGCTTGCAAGTAAATATTTACACCGACTTCCTATTCATATTCCCATGGATTTTCTTTGTGGCCATGTGTGATAAAGCAGGCATGTTTGTTTTTCAAATCCGGAGATTGACTTCCGTCGGCGATGCTTCCTATTCTCTCTATCTGTGGCATCCTATCGTATTTGCATACTTGCGGCTTATCGCCGAAAGGCTTTCATTACCTTATATGGATTTCCCATGGGTATCATTCATCATTGGTATGATTGCCGCAGCAGTGGTGGCACACATATCTTATGTACAAATCGAATCCAGGGTCACACCGTGGCTTAAGTCTAAATGGTCAGTTAAGTGATTTGTGAATAAAATGAGCCAGGTTCAATCTTCAAAAAGTCGTAACACGGCAATGATCAAGCAAGAGGCTTTGCGCCTCGGCTTTTCTTTTGTTGGCATGTCTAAGGCTGAATTTCTGAAGGATGAAGCTCCGCGCTTGGAGTCGTGGCTAAAGAAAAGCAAGCATGGTGAGATGTCGTACATGGAGCGTAATTTCGACAAACGCCTTGATCCCCGGTTGTTGGTGGAGGGTGCCCAGTCAGTGGTTTCATTAATGCTTAATTATTATCCGGAGCAACATCAGCCCGATGATGAATCGCCTCGTATTTCTCGTTATGCCTACGGCCGAGATTATCATTTGGTAATAAAAGAAAAGCTGAAGGAGCTGGTTGATTTCATTCGTCAAAACATTGGCGAGGTAAATGGCCGCGTTTTTACAGATTCAGCACCCGTGTTGGAGCGGGCATGGGCTGTGAAAAGCGGTCTGGGTTGGATGGGGAAAAACACCAATGTCATACATCCGAAAGCAGGCTCTTACTTTTTTTTGGCGGAACTGATTTCCGATTTGGAGTTGGAATATGATGCTCCCATTCGCGATTATTGCGGAACATGCTCTCGTTGCATCGATGCATGTCCGACAGAAGCTATTATCAAGCCCTATGTGGTTGATGGCAGCAAGTGCATTTCGTATTTCACCATTGAGCTGCGTGATGCTATTCCAGATGAGATGAAAGGTAAGTTTGAAAACCATGCATTCGGTTGCGACATCTGTCAAGAGGTTTGCCCTTGGAATCGTTTTTCATTACCAACCAAAGTTGATGAGTTCAAGCCAGACGAGTTGCTTTTCGGAATGAAACAACGCGATTGGCTGGATATGACCCAGGAAGTTTTCGATAAGGTGTTTGAGCAGTCACCAATACATCGAACCGGGCTCAAGGGGATGCAGCGAAATGTAAACTTCTTAAGATTAAAAGGCGGATCAAGTAACTGAAATTCAGCAACTTGCTACTTTGATATTTTTTGTTTTACTTTGATAGTATACAATCATATTTACAAACCCCACACATTACACACATGAAACAAAATTTTACCAAACTGATTAAATCCGTGTTGGTACTGTTTTCGGTTGCATTGATGCAGGTTTCATCCGCGCAAGCATGTTCCGATGCAGGTACTGCGTCTGCAACCGTCGACTCTATTTGTCCTAACGGGATAACCACGCTGACTTTGGCCAATTACATTGGCGCCATCCAATGGCAAAGCTTCAATGGTTCTACTTGGGTAAACGAAGTAGGAGTTGGATCAACTACCGACAACTATGCTATTACACCTGCCGCTACTAAGGATTATAGGGCGGTGGTAACAGCGGTTGGCTGTGCTCCTGATACATCCAACATTGTAACTATTACAGTTGGTGTATCAGCACCAATAACACAAGGTGCTTCTCGCTGTGGTTATGGTCCGGTCACTTTGAACGCAGTTGGCAATGGCATATTCAAATGGTATGATAGTCTAACTAGCCTAACACCAATTTCAAATGGTCAATCACTCACCACCAATGTTGGTGCCACCACCACATTCTATTGTGCTTCGGCTACCTCAACAGGTGGAGCAAGCACTACGCCCATGCCAGCACAGGCCTCCACTTTCTCGGGCAACGCTAGAGGTTATTTCTTTACCGCTCCGTCTGATTTCACGATTACAGGATTGTTCGTGCCTGGTAACAATGGCACATTGCAGAATATCGCTGTGATCCGATTCGACAATAACATTCCTCCGCCAGTATACGCCACAACTACCAATGCCTTTGCAACACTTTTTGTAACACAGAATAATCCTTCAACTGGAGTCATTCCCGTCAGCATCCCAATCCTCGCAGGCGAGGTCATCGGAGTGCTTGCTACTAGAGGACCTGGCGATATCAACTCTTACGCACCGTCTCCAGCAACTACAACGATCAATGGGACATCAGTTACACTCACCCGAATGGGAATGCAGCTGGCTTTGGCTTCTAACTTACCTCAAACCATTTGGCAGGAAGCAGGGGGTAGTATTTCACGTCTTGAAATCACCTATGAAACAGGTTGTGAAAGCCCACGTACACCTACAGTTGCTACTGTGATTCCTGCGCCGCCCGCAACCATTTCGGCCAACCCGCCCGCATTGTGCTCGGGGCAGTCTACAACACTAAGTGCTGTTAGCAACAATGCCAATTATACCTTCTCATGGAGTCCTTCGTCAAGTTTGAGTGCTACGACTGGTAATACAGTTACAGCTACACCTTCGATTCCTACTGTTTACACTTTAGTAAGCAATGATGGATTGTGTGGTTACATTGATAGTTTATTGGTAGACGTTGGTCCAGCCTCTGTGGCAGGCACTGCCGTAATCTCTACGGATACCATTTGTTTAGGTAGCAATGCAACCTTGTTTCTATCCGGAAATACAGGGAATATCCAATGGCAAAGCAATACGGGTTCAGGCTGGGTAAATGAAACCGGCACAGGATTCAACACTGGCCAATATTTGGTTTCTCCAACCACCACTGTTCAATATCGTGCGGTTGTTACAAGTGGCGGATGCGCTCCAGTGATTACATCCGTGCTAGATTTGATAGTTTTGGCCGTTACAGATCCCATCACGGTTAATGATACCATCTGCGGGGGCGGAGTCGTAAACCTAGCCGCCAGCGGAGTTGGAGTGCTTGATTGGTATACGGCTGCCACAGGTGGAAACAGCATCAATGTAGGTAGCACGTTTTCGCCAAGTATTGGAGCCACTACCACCTATTATGTAGAAGCATCCGCAGGCGGCACATACAATGTAGGCCCTGCAAGCGGCGCAATAGGCACTCAGTTTCCTGTAGTTGGCAGCGATTGGGGATTGACTTTCGACGTTACTCAAACGGTTACGTTGGATCGTGTTTATATATCCCCAGGAGGAACATCAGGACCCATCACCATAAATATGCGCTCGGCAATAGGTGGTGCGATTTTGAATACCAAAACGGTGAACGTGATCGCCTTTTCGGGTCTTCAACCCATTACACTTGGCTGGACCATCAACCCAGGAATTGGCTACACCATGGAACTTGAAGCAACAAGCGTCCCGTTGTATTATAACTCCTTCGGAGCGACTTATCCATACACATTCCCTGGAAGCTCTGTTTCAATCACGGGCTTTTTCAATCCTACACCTAGTGCTACTAGCTTCTACTATTTCTTTTATAATTGGCAGATCACCGAAGGTTGTAAAAGCAATCGAGTGCCAGTTATCGGGGTTATTAACGCTACGCCACCCGTACCAATTATCAATACCCTTGGAACGGTGTTGAGCTCTACCTCACCAACGGGTAACCAATGGTATTTGAATGGAAATCCCATTCAAGGCGCAACCGGTATTTCACATGACATGGCTTTAACCGGTTCAGGACTTTACACGGTAGTTGTTACAGCTCCGAATGGATGTTCAACTTCATCCCTTCCTTACTTGTACTCATCTATAGGAGAAAACTTTGCAAGCGCGGCGGTTTCTGTTTATCCAAATCCTGCAGGCGAAACGATTCATGTTGAGTTTACAAATGCTGTTCCAGCTGCCGAGTTGATTGTATATAGCCAACTGGGATCTGAAGTGGCTCGTTATTCACTTGTACAGTTGAAGAATAAAATCAATCTCAATTTCGCACCAGGCTCTTATATGATGGAGCTTCGTACACCAAGCGGAGTGTATTTTGATAAACTGATAAAGATGTAATAATTAAATAATCAATCATCAAGGGGTCGGTAGTTGCCGGCCCCTTATTTTTTATGCTTCCAATGAAATCCATTAAGTCAATCCTTCTGCTTTTTTTAATTTGTGCTGCAACAAAATATGCCAATGCTCAAAAGGTTTTCAGCGTCGATTATGAAAGCCAAGCCGATGTGAAGGTTTTCGTGGTTGATTATGAGAGCCAAGCTGACCTAAAAGTATTCAAGGTCAAATATGATAGCCAAGCGGGCAAAAATGATGGCCGCTGGTTTTTTGTTAAGTACGCGAGCCAATCCGACAAGAAAATATTTTTCGTGAAATACGAGAGCCAGGCCGATGTTAAAGTGTTTTTTGTGGACTATGAAAGTCAAGCTGGTTGGAAAAAGTCGGAGAAGATGTTTCATCTTTTCTGATAGTTTTTAAATGCAAAATCATAAATCCCTCCTATGAAAGTAGGCTATCATAGCCTAAGAAGCGGAACGTGATTCAACGGGACGGGCAGAAAATATCATCAGGCTATCATTGATGCGTTATCCTAACCCGACTCATGACATGCTGCATTGGGATTCGGAAGCTGCGGCTGAAACTATTGAAATCTGCGATATCACGAAAAAAGTGATGATTACATTAAGGTCTGAGACGGATTTATTTCATGGGGATATCGATGTAACTATGCTTTCTGCTGGGACCTAAGTGTTCAAAGCCAATCATCAACCCATAGGAACATTTATTCGGAATTAATCCAGGCAAAATGAAAAAGCCGCGGGGACACCCCGCGGCTTTTTCATTGCAGTTATTAAGCTTTTATTGGACAACCAATTTTTTGGATACGGTTTTCTCATTTGAAATTACTTCCAACACATAAACGCCTTTTGCAAGTTTGCTCAAGTCGTAATTTCTCTTGAACTCGCCATTGAATCTTTCGAATGATTCACTGATAATCGATTTACCTGCGGGGTCGCTGATCCTAATGGTGAAATCACGAGTGTTGGCGGACTCAAATGAGATTTCGAATTTACCGGAGTTAGGATTCGGGAAAACATTCATATTGCCACCTGTAAACAAGTCAGCCAAACCAACAAAGCAGGTATCGGTGCCGATAACTTCGGTGCGAGATGTGTTACATGTGATTTCAGTATAGGTCCAGTTGTAGAAGAAGTAATAGTAGCCTGGACTACCTGCATTGGAGCCTGTGATATTCACATAAGTTGAGTTGATTGGATAAACAGCCCCTGTTGAATTCCTGTATAAATCAACCAAGCCCCTGCATTTGATAAAGTAGTTAGTGCCAGGATACATCGTGAAATTCAACGTTACAGTGTGTGGCGTGTTAGGAGAAGCAGGTATGGAAACCACCTTTTCAACAACCGTGTTTCCTTGTCCATCCAATACCTCAATCGTTCTATCGCCAGCAGAATTGGAATACACGTCTACAGTATTTATGACTACTGGAGTAGTTACATCAAAATAAAGTCCACGGATATCATTCGCCGTGAAGAATGCGCCAGCGCCTATGCTGTTTGTTGCTTCACCTGTGAAGTCCACCAATCCGTTTGGAAATTCCTCATCAACCCAAAGAGAGGTACTTGCACCTGAAAGTGTAGCACCGATGCTGCTTCCTGTTCCCACCTGATTGCCACCGCCTGGTGCATCCCACCAACGTAATACACCTAAACCTGTTCCGTTGGCCGACAGTGTTACAGGGCCAGGTCCACAACGCTCTGCATTATTGGCAGCTGGAGCTGGGTATGGACTGGATGATATGGTGATATAATTGTTTTGAACTACGGTATTTGTTCCATTTGAGTTGGTCGCCACTAATGAAACAGCATATGTTCCAGGAGTATTGTAAACAACTGATGGATTTTGTTGGGTTGAAGAAGAGGGATTACCGCCGGGGAAAGACCAGCTCCAAGAAACAGGTGATCCAGCAGAATAGTCGGTGAACTGTACGTTTGAGCCAGGACAATCGATGATCTTATCAGAAATGAAAGCCGCAGTAGGTGCGTAGGTGCCAGGTACGTAAAGGTCGGATTCCCACATCCCTCGGCCGTAGGTAGATGCGCGCAGTTTTCCGGTGGGATAAAAAACCATCAATTGAGTAACCGTCACATTAGGCAAACCACTGAAGAACGGTTCCCAAACATTCAAGGATGCGTCTCTGTAAAACACGCCCAAATCTGTACCGATATATACGGCATCGTTGGAATTGTCGACATAGGTGATACAGTTTACGGGAATGTTTGGAACACCGGAAGAGTAGTTGGTCCAGGTAGCACCTTGGTCTGATGTCTTGTATACCTTGTTCGTGTTATTGAATCCACTGTAAGTGATCCAAGCTTTGTTGGCATCGGTGTTGCTGCAGCTAATACCTGTAATGGTTCCTGCAGGAAGTCCAGTCATCAAGGTCCAAGTGGTACCTCCATTGGTTGTTCTGTAAACGCCATTGGCTTTGGAAACCCAGATCACTTGGTTGTTTGCAGGTGAAACGGCCATGGTTATTACGGTAGAGGTGTTGGAGAACGCACTGATCTTGGTCCAGCTCGTACCCAGGTTGGTGCTTTTCCAAACGTTTACAAACCCTGCATAAATAGTAGTGGCATTTACTGGATCCTGCATCCAAGGCGTAACCCATGGTCCTGCTTCGTTGATGCCATTGGTTATACCCGTCCAAGTAGCACCGCCGTTGTTTGATCGATTGAGTCCACCGTTTTGATATTCACCAAACATATTTTGGTTGTTGGTGCGGTCAATGAAACAAAGCATGCCATCACCACCCAATACATGAGACCATGAGGTCCCATTGAATCGGTTGGTTCCGTTATCCTGCCACCCTTGAAGAAACAAGTAAGGCGTTGTAGCCGATTGTCCAAATCCATACATCTGTGCAATCTCAAGTCCGGTGCTCAGATCGGTCCAAGAACCTCCACTGTTGGAAGTGAAAAACACACCGCCATCACTACCCATGTAATAACTAGTGCTTCCAGTATATCCAACATCATGGTAATCTACGTGAGTGTTGCCTCCATTCTGGGCCCATGTAGTACCTCCATTGGTAGATCGTTTGAAATCTGTTTGTCCTCCAAGAAGAATCTCATCGGCATTGGTGGGTGATGCTGCAATGCACAAGTCGTACCATTGCTGTGTGCCAAGTGCAGGCGTACTTGGTTTGGTAAATGTAGTACCGCTGTTTGTGGATTTGTAGAAGCCTTCAGTTCCGTAATTAGGAGCTGGCAAGCCGATGATCAGGTAAACATATGCTGGATTAGCAGGCGTTACCGCGATGGCGATACGGCTAACATTGGTAGCAGCAGGTAAAATAGATGTGATTTTAGTCCACGTAGCACCGTTATTTGTTGACTTGTAAAATTCAGTTCCAGCAGCATATATAGTATTGGGGTCGCCAGGCTTGAACTCCATATCCTTGAATCCACCGGATTGGACGTTTGTGAATGTGGCTCCTGCATCCGTACTGCGCCAGACGCCGTTTGAAGACGCAACAATGAGCGTGCTTGTGTTATTGGGGTCTATCAGTATTTTGCTGATCTGCCTGTAACTAGCGTTTGAATAGGATAGACCAGTGGTATTCCAAGTAACACCTGCATCCGTGGATTTCAAGATACCTACGGAATAGGTATCGCCTGCATCACCATCACCTGTTGCCAGATACATGATGTTCGGATTGTTTGGATCAATGGCAATGTCTGTACAGCCGATTACCTGAGCCAATTGGTCGGTGTTGGATGCCCATGTTGATCCGGCATCCTCAGATTTCCATAGGCCACCTGAAGGCGAACAGGCAAAAAGAATATTCGGGTCTACAGGATGAACCCTTACGGCATTGATGCGACCAGCACCACCACCGCCTGTAGGAACAACCGATGGCCCTATGAAAGTCCAATTGCCCGCATTCGCAGTGGAATACTGTTTACGGTAATCCAGGCCAGCCTTAAAAGCGGCAGCTGGGTTGAAACGTGCACCGTCGGATCCAACTCTGGGTGCCATGAACCATTCCCAACGGCGAAACTGCTTTTCGCCCGGTACTTTTACCGGGTCAGCTCCGTTTTGTAAACGATATTGGGCCACATAATCTGATTTGTATTGTTCAAATGCCTGCTGGACCTCCTTAAAGTTCGTGTTCGGATCTTGCATTTTGCTTACCCAATCTTGGGCTGAGGCAAACCATGGCATTAACGCCAAACAGATGATCATCAATCGTTTAAGTGAATTATTCATGTTTTTTAGGGGTTTAAATGTATTCGTTTGTCCAAATTTAATCAGTACCAATCAATTCGCAACCATTAGGTGTCCAATAAAAAAGGCCGGCAAAAGCCAGCCTTGAGTCTTACAAGTGTTGTCGACTTTACTTCGTATAGGTTGATGTACAGAAATCAGTTGCACCTCCGGAATCAATCCAAGTGTAGCCGATAGAGAATGACACTGGGCTTTGACTTAACAATTGTCCGTTGGTAATACTGGTCAGCACGGCACCGCCACCAAGAGATTGTCCGCCAGTTGCTGTAATGGTTTGATTTTGCTTGTTGTAAGTCAAATCAACAGAGGTGGAAGTTCCGAAGGCTCCAAAGTTGGCGATGGAGAATTTTCCGTTTTGCGTGTTGGATGTAGAGATGGTCGCGTTGAATGTGGCTGGACCACCTGCATTGCAGTTATCAGTAGCATTGGTATAAGCACCGGCCAACAAATCGGCGGAATTCACAACGGTTACAACCCGCTCTTCAGAGGCAATATTACCAGCTTCATCAGTGGCGGTATAGGTTATTACGTAATCACCTTTAAGATTGATATCCACGGTTCCGGAGATTTCAACAGCAACGTCACCATCCTCATCATCAATGGCTGTAGCGCCTAGCTCTACATAAGGCTGCTGCAAATCAATTGAAATTTCAGAGTTTCCATTCAAGGTGATGATGGGGGCGGTAGTATCATCTTTGGCACAAGAGGCTACCATAAGGCCCAGACCTGTTAATAGGATGGAGGCCGCGTAAAAGCTTGGTGTTTTCATTTTTGAGTTTTTTTAGGGTGTTGTGGTTCAATATGTGAACTACAAATTTAGCCAAACAATAACGATTTGGCATTTGCGTTTGAAAAAATCAGATAAATTGGCATCATAAAACCCAAAACCAAATGAAAAAGAACTTGATTATTGCCGCTATTGCAGGAGCGTTCCTGCTACCCGTTGTAGCATGCGGTCCTTCGGCCGAGGAAAAACAGGCTCAGGAACAAGCCATGAAAGATTCCATAGCTGAGGCTGAAAGATTGAAATTGGAGGCCGAAATGGAAGCCGCTGCAGCCAAGCAACGTGAGGTGGACTCTATCGCTAACGCTGCTAAACAAGCTGTCGAGGATTCAATTGCTGCTGCAACAGCTGCTGCTGAAAAGTCAAAGCCAAAGGCTTCAACTAAGCCTAAAACTGAAAAGCCTAAGACCGAAGCGGCCCCAGCTCCTGCTGAGGCACCAAAAGTGGGCAAGAAAAAGCCTGGAGCTAACTAAGATTCTAGTTAAATCTGCAAATCTTGAAAAGCCCTTGCCATCTGCAAGGGCTTTTCTTTTTATTTCACGCCCACTATGAATTTGAGATCCGCCTTCTCTGATATAATCCTTAATAAATAGCTGCCGACAGGAGTTTCGGCAGGAATAGTGATGATTTTTTGATAACGTAAGGCTTTTTCAAAAATCAATTTTCCTTGTAGGCTGTAAAGCTGAACTACTGCACCTTCTTCAGTAAAGGGTATTTGTAGAGGCATTCCCGGGGCAACAGGGTTCGGGAATGGCATCGGTTTTTCTTGGAGTATCTGCTGGCCATTTACGCTTGATACAAATCCAAGCGTATCCGTTTGGCAGCTGCTGCAACCGTTTGCATCTGTAACACACACTTGGTAAATACCGGGTGCAAGAAAACCAAAACATCCATTCACCAATCCAGTTGTCGGGCTAATGGAATAGGAGTAAGGGGGAGTGCCGCCTGCTACCGCTCCTGGACAAATACTTCCGTCATTACAGGTGGGGCACGATGGAGTTACTATTGTGTCGGCAGTGAAGACCAGCGAATCCGGTTCGGTGAAAATGGAGTAAAAAGAAAGCTGACAATTATTGGCATCCGATATGGTGATGGTATAGGTTCCCGCACAAACATTGGTGACTTGAGAGGATGTGCTCCCTGTAGACCATAAATAATTTAGATTACCCGTTCCTCCCGACGCACTGCACAAGAGCGAACCCGTGCAATCGCCATTGCAAGGAATGATGGATCCCGGAGTAACCGATGCAACAAGTTGAGGAGGTTGCGCTATGTTAACATTCGACACATTGGTCGTGCAGCCAGCTGCATCAGTGGCAAAAACCGTATTCGTTCCTGCACACAATCCCGATAGGCTGTTAAGAGATGTTCCTGGGCTGGAGTTCCACCAATAAGTGAAAGGCGCGGTTCCCGTTACTGCCGTGCTGATAATACCATTGCAGTCGTTAAAACAAAGCAGAGGCTGCGATAAAGTTGCTGTCATGCTGCATGTCGTTGATGAAGCTGCAGTCAATGTAATATCATCAACGGCAATTGAAGGGTCGGTACCAACACCATCATCGTTGTTTATCCATCGGAATCCGATTTTAACGTTTGAGTTATTGTTTGCCGAGGAAGGCAAGGTAACACTGTAACTTGTCCATCGGCCCTGACCTCCACAACCCGAATTGTTCGTGGGAACAAGCGCATTGTTTCCAGTTACCCAAATGCTTCCATTGTACGTGTACCAGGTTGTTCCATCGAAATAACACAAGGATGCGAAATCAGAGCCCTGTGCACCTTGTTGGATAAAGGAGAATGCAAGAGTGATATTCGATTTACCTGAACAATCAATAGTGGGAGAAACGGCTCTTTTGTCGGTGTTTACGCAGATGCCTATGATGCATAATCCGCCCGCATTGTATGAGGCTCCTGCATCGCCTACCAAAGCGGTGTTCGCGCCAATATGCAAGGTTCGGTTGGATAGGGATGCATTATTGCCACACCCATCTCCACAATTTCCAACGCCCATTCCCGCCTCGGTTGCGGAAACATACCACTCGTTTGCGTAACTGTCGTTTGTGCCGGTTCCCACAACACTCCATGCGCCGTTTGATCCAAAATATGCTACAGCAGGGTTGCCAGTGCTACAACCTGATCCGAAGTCTTCCGACCAAAATGATTGACAGTAAACTTGTAACGGAAAAAATAACAGAACAACTGAAAGTAAATTTCTCATGCCTGATGCGTTATTCAACGATCACCTTTTTGTTCCAGATGTTTTTTTCTCCTGCAATGTTCAGGAAATAAGTTCCAGTTGCAGCGTCAGCGGGCAGATCAATCGACGTGGAACCTCTTGCTGATTTGATTTCAGTGGTTCTTTTGCCTTGGGTGTCATACAGCGTCAAATTGAAAGCACCTTGAGGGAGTTCAATCCGTAAACAGGAATTGCGTTTAATCGGATTAGGATAAATGTAAGGTCCAATCAAAGAGTTCGCCGTCTGCACAGAAGATGTGCTGTTTCCGATGTTCACATTGTCAACATAAATGCAGTTACCCCAATGTCCGATGTTTCGGAACGCCACCATCAACAATGGGATATTCTCATATCCTGCCAATGAAACGGTATCTGTCCGCCATTCAGCAGGGGTAGGCACAAAAAGGTTCTGGTTGTTAGGCGAAGTTGCCAAGGTGTTTCCTCCTTTCAAATAAAGCGAATTGAAAGTCTGTCCACAGTCTGTTGAAACCAATACCTCCAATGTGTCGCTGTATATTCCACCCCACCGGGCATATGCCACATCAAATGTGAGAACTGGGTTTTGCAGGCCTGTTGTATTCAGATGGGTGCGCAGGTCATCATAGCTCGACTGCGAATCAATGCTGAAATTATCGAAAAGGGCACTGTTAGTGGTATTAGCTCCTCCAGCATTGGTGGCCAAAGACCATGTGCCGCCATTGTCTTCATTGAATTGACTCCACCCTTGGGGAAGAAATGCACCTTCAAATCCTTCGGCTATGATGGAGGGGAATGCATATTGATTAACCTCTATGAAAATGGTGTCAGTGTCTTGCTGTCCGTTTCCATCTGTAACGGTCAAAGTAACCATGTGGCTTCCGGTCGTATTGAAATAAACCGTGGGGTTTCTGGCAGTGGATGTAGCGGGAGTTCCGTTCTGGAAGGACCAACTCCATGTCGCACCATTATGGTTGAGGAAAGAGCGATCATCGAAGTAGAATGAATCGGTTTCACAGATTACGGTTTGCGACAGTTTATCGACTTGAATCCTGGCAATTGGACCTGATGGGGCTTCTTCAAAAGCGCTTTCCCAAATGCCTTTACCATAGGTGGCCACTCTGATTTTGCCATCCCTGTAAAAAGGCCTGGCTTGAGTGGCGCTGGTAAATGTTGGAAGGCCGGCATTGGCAACTATCCAACTGCTGGCGGATTCGTTATAATAGTAAACAGATTTGTTGGTGAAATAATAAAGGCCACCTGTTGTACCAGCAACATGAATCAACGATTGCGCCTGTTCATTGTTCAAGAGAGGCACCGTGATGTTAGTCCAATTTGAGCCACCGTTTACTGAACGGTAAACCTTGTTTCCATTTGATCCACCAGGATAGGCGATCCAAATACGGTTTTCGTCAGTAGGGTCAATGGTCAACAGCATGCGACGGCTATTGCCGGACGGTATGGTTAGTGCGGACCATGCTTGTCCTCCGTCAATGGATTTCCATAGTGTACCCACGCTTCCCGATGCAGGTTGTTGATTGAGATACATCACATCCGGATTACTGGAGGAGATTTCGATGTATTTGATTTGGTTGTTATTACTTGTTCCGAAGGCATTAACAAGGCTGAAGGAACCGCCACCATCATCGGTGCGCCAAAGTTTGTTCTCGTTTCCAAGCCAAGCGGTATTGTAACAATTTGGATGAAATTCCAATTCGCTTGACTCGGCGGCATAGTAACTTTCGTTCGGACTTTTCCCGAATGAAAAGTTGCCGATCGGACCTGTTAACGTATTGGGTAGGATTTTTCCTGAGATGTCAGAGAAGTAGGTCTTACGGTTGTTGCCCGGGTTCACATAACCTGTTGAAGCTTCACCACCGCCAAGATCCAAGTAATTGCCGGCTCCATAGTTTTCATGGTAAGCGATGTTGCCATTGTGGTATAATCCTCCAACCAATACATCCTCGTTCCAACCGCTACCAAAGCCCCAATAATCGGCTGCATGCACGCCTGCCATTTTAAAAGTCGGTTGGGAGTTGTAGAAGTTGTCTGACTTGTAAATGCCACCATCAGTGGAAATCCATGAAACACCGTTTATCAATCGGAAATCCTGCATGTCTACGTGTATTCCTAAAGGACCGCCCACATAACCCGCTACAGACGAAAAGGTGTTTCCACCGTCATTCGATCGCCATAGGTTTAATCCTCCTATGAGGATCCTGTTCGGATCCGTATCATCTACCATGATTGCACAATTGTAGAATCCCTGATGGTAGGTCCAACCGGTATTTCCATAAGCCAGGTTGGGATGTATACCTGTATAAGGTCCACCAGCTGGACCGTTCGGTAAACTCCAAGTGTAACCTCCATCGTCGCTTCGATAAACGCCTATGAAACCGTAATCATTTGCTTTGGCTTCACCGATGAGGTAAGCGTAAATCCTATCGGGATCGGCAGGTGTTACGCCTAAGCGAGCGCCACCATCATTACGCGCAGGATCATTGGAGGAGAACCAACCATTCGACTGAAGCGTCCATGTAGCACCGCTGTCGGTTGAAAGATAAAACTCGCAAATCACCAATGCGGGATTGTTTTTTACCACGTAACCAATCGAGGCATCCAAAGCATTCCATTTAACATCGTATGTTTTTTGGTTGTACAGTTGAATCCAATTAACGCCACCGTCGGTGCTTCGATAAAGGCCTTTGTTCGTGGCGGCCATCACGATGTTGTTGTTAATAGGATTGATGATGATTTCATTTACACCGAAACTGGAGTTTGTCAGTACATTGACCCAGTTGTTTCCACCATCGATGCTTCTGAAAACCCCGGAGTTGCCACCTGCGAAAACAATGTCTCCATTGTTGGGATTGACTTCCACGGCACTTACGCCGCTACCGAAATTCATGGACATGGAAGAGGAGAACCAAGTCTCCCCACCATCCGTGCTTTTGTATACCTCGCCGGGCTCTGTGCCACAATACATGATGGCAGGGTTTGATTCGCATTGGTCTAGCGAATAAATGTTCGATTGACCGTTTCCAGGCACACCGTTGTTCTGTATGACTTGGATAGGTCCTAAAACCGACCAATTAGACACGGAGGTTGACGAGGTGTTTTTTGCGTTGAATTCCTGTTGAATGTTTTTCTCCTCTTGTGGTGTAGGCATGATGATGGATCCTACTTCATTCACATAAGGCAATACGGATCGTTTCCATCTTTTGAAATACTGGGTGTGATAAGATTTTTCAAAAGTGTTTTTGACAAAGTAGTCTCGGTAGAGCGAGTCAACCTCGAACATGTTCGGGCTTTCAGAGTACATCACCTGGGCCCATCGAGGAAGACGTTGTATCTCGTAGGAAGATGGTTTGTACATGTTTTGGGCCGAAGCGGATATGCTGAATCCGATTATGGCCAACAGTAGAGCTTTTTTCATAGGCTAATTAGACTTCCCTTGAATTGGAAATCATGGATTTTTACAGCCAACAATATTAGTGAAAGCCTTTCAGTAGGTCAAGGTTTTATCGCTACTGGTGCTGTTAGGAGATATTTAAGTATCAATGCCTTTTCCTTGTCGGTTACATTTGACCGCTCCTGCATCTCATCCATGTTGTGACGCCATGTTTTTTCGTCGTATTGATGAGGTAAATACAACAAATGACATCCGCTGCACTTTGTCACGTAGGCTTTTCGACCGTCTGCCATCATTTGATACTCTTCGACTGACGAATAATTCTCAGGCAATGGCTTATAAAGAGCCGACGAACAACTTGCCACAAAAATGGCCGAAATCAAGGTTATGGTGCGAAGCATCATCAGAAAACGTAAGAGAACATCAATCTTGTTTGTAGTTTTTCCTCTTTTTCGAGGTACAATCCACTTGCACCTTCTGTGGGATGTAAGAGACCAGCCACTTGTGGCATTACTGTAAGATTAAGCCAGAACGAACCTTTGGAATAGGAAAATCCAGGACCAGCAAATAGCACCATATAGTCCATCGGCTCTTTGACCTGTCCGGCTTTCAAAAAGCTTTCCAATCCCACATGCCAATGTTGGCCGAGGTTACGTGCTAAGCCGTAAACCAGTTTAAATTTTGTCTTTTCTTCAGTCTCAACCTCCTGCCTACCATCTTCCTCTTCAATTTCAGTCTCAAATTCAAACTCGGATTCAAGATTCAATGCATGGAAGAAAGGTCCGGTCTTCTTGTCCAAGATCAACTTGAACTCAAGCTCGGTCTCCGTAGGTGCTATAGTGAATTCACCGTATAATGCAGAACCAATAACATTTCCGACCGGATCTGATAATTTCAGTTTCCACTCATTGCTGAAACTCCAGCAGGTGGATTGCTCAATGCTGATGATTTCGTTCGCCTGGGTATCCAAAAATCTAACCTCCTGTGCCGTTTGAGAGGAATTCAAATAAAATGCGGTTTGCAGGTTTTTAGCAATCCCCACCTCGAACTCAAACCGGTTGTCGAGTGAGCGATAATAACCCTCACGTCCAGTTCTAAGTGTTGTCCATATTTCCAACTCCTTCTGGCCAGGTGCCAGGGTATTCGACTGGTAAGTGTAGGTGAATATCCTGTCTTGTGCGTAGGTTAAATGAGAAAATAACGAAAGACTAATTATGGCCAAGATGCTGCGACGTTTCATATAAATTTGATTTGCCGCGAATCTAATACCTACATTAGAATTAATCTAAATAAATATAAAAAATATTTTTAATTCATTAAAAACCAGTTATATGCTTGGTTTTAGTGCCAAACATAGTGGTTTATTGTGCTGAAAATCAAGGTCAGATTCCGGAGTTTGTTTCCTCTATTATCTGGTCAACCACCTGCTTGAAGTCAGCTGTTTTGCGATAAGTTTCCAGTTGGCGGTCGGCGCCGGTGCCGTTCTTTAATATCTGCCGGATATAGTTAATCTCATGTCGGCTGCCTAGTTCATCCACCACGTCATCCACAAAGGCAAGCAATTCTTCTGCTAAGTCAGGCACTGAGACTTCTTTCTCTTTTCCAAAGTCAATCAGCTTCCCTTCTATGCCATAGCGAGCTGCGCGCCACTTGTTTTCATTGATAAGAGCACGGCTGTACTGACGGAAATCCAAATTCTGCTCCATCAACTTCACAAGTTTGGCAACCAAAGCTTGCATCAATGCTGTAAGGGCAATGGTCTCGTCTACCAGCATAGGTACATCGCATATTCGGAACTCCAATGTGTTGTAGGTAGGATGAAGTCGCAAGTCATACCAAACCTTGCGCGCGTTATCGATGCAATTGGTTTTGATCAACAAATTGATGTAGCGATCGTACTCGCCTGCACTAGAAAAATGATCGGGAATGCCAGTTCGTGGAAACTTATCGAACACCTTTACACGATAAGATTTGAAGCCGGTGTTCCTGCCTTGCCAAAAAGGGGAATTGGTGGAAAGGGCGAATATGTGTGGTAGGAAGTAGCGTGCAGAGTTCATCAGCGCGATGCCTTGTTGCCTACTGGCGATGCCAACATGAACATGCAATCCGAAAATCAGGTTTGAACGGGCAGCGTCCTGCATCTCGTTCACAATTTCATGATAGCGTGGGTTATCGGTAATGGGTTGCTCCTGCCACCGTGAAAAAGGATGCGTCCCCGCTGCAGCGATACGCAGACCTTGCTTCGCAGCCAATTCCGCCACCATGCGACGTAAGTAGACCACTTCCTTTCGGGCTTCGGTTACGTTCTTGCAAACATTGGTGCCTACCTCCACAACGGACTGGTGCATTTCAGCTTTTACCTGCTCGTGAAGTACCATTTTGCCTCCCTCGACAATCTGATGCAAGTGTGACCTTAAATCTCGCGTCACTGGGTCAATAACCTGAAACTCCTCCTCAATGCCTATGGTGAAAATTGCGGGTTTGTCAGCAGTCGCATCAGTTGATTTCCCCACTAGGTTGTTGTTTATATCGCTCATAAGTCTTCAATGATTCTCACAATCGTTCAAATATAAATAACAATAATGTGCGATTTATGTTAAACCTCGAACATTCAATAGCATCCTAAAAGGCATTTGATACCTTTGCACTCTATTTCCAAAACATGCGTCTACCATTCCTTCTTTCTTGTATTTTATTGATTTCCTTCTTTACCAAGGCCCAGCAACCCGTTTTTTCCATCAAAGGCAAGGTGGTCGATGCCTCCACCTCTGCACCATTGGAGTTCACTACGGTGTCTGTTAAAAAAATGCGGGATTCGTCATTGGTTTCTGGCGCCATAACTTCTGCAACTGGCGAGTTTCGGATTGACAATATCGGCCCAGGTGGTTTTATGGTTGAAATCGCTTTTATCGGATATGAGAAGTACAGCCAAAGGATTGGTATGCGTCCAGGAGAGGCTCCTCCAGTTACAGATATGGGAACCATCAAGCTGAAAGTCTCTGCCACAACCCTCCAAGGCGCGGAGATAACAGCTGACAAGGCTTTTATGATGAGTAACATCGACAAAAGAACCTACAACACGGAACAATTGGCTGTTACAGCAGGTGGGAATGTTAAGAACGTACTCGAGAATATTCCCAGCGTAGAGATAGATCAGGAGGGAACGGTGAGTCTGCGCGGTAATGAAAATGTCACGATCCTGATAGATGGTCGTCCTTCGGGATTAACGGGCTCTGGTGGCAAATCCCTTTTGGAATCGCTTCCGGCATCAGCCATCGAAAGTGTTGAAGTGATCACCAACCCTTCTGCCAAATATGATCCTGATGGCATCTCGGGTATCATCAATATCGTGACCAAGAAGAACCGGCTACAAGGGTTTACCGGAAGCGTAGGGGCCAATACTTCCTTCGGTGGTCGTTACGGATTAACAGGGTCATTGAGTTTGCGTAAAGGCAAATGGAATGTATACACCAATTACGGGTTTAACCGCGATAAGACTTTCAGTGAAGGAACCTCTTACCGTGAGACATACTTCAGGCCTGACGCTGTAGATGTAATCTCACAAGTAGAAAACGGCAATAATTCCAAGACAGGGCACAATCTCAAGTTCGGTGTGGATTGGAACGCCAACGACAAAAACACCATTTCCACGAGTGCAATGCTGAACATAGGAAAGTCGGAAGATGATAATAACATCTTGTATAGTTTCTATGAGCTAGGGCTGCCTATCGATAGCCTTTCCAGACGAATTACACTTGGGTCGGGCATGAACCGCAATATTGACGCTGATTTCGTTTGGAAGCATTTCTTCAAGAAAAAAGGCCAATTATTGAATTTTACAGCCACGGCCTCTTTCGATTTAACCAAACCTGAAAACGATTACACAGATGGCGAATACCTGAGCGAAAATATCCCTGGCACATATTTTGACCTAGAACGTGACCGTACGGTGAATAACAACATCATCTATACCGTTTCGACCGATTACGAACACCCCGTTAGCGATGATAAGAAGGTTGAAGCAGGTCTTAAATCCACCATTCGCGAATTCGACACCGACTTGGTGTTCGAAGAGTTTTCCAATGGAACCTATTTGAGTGATACCAACAGAACAAACCGATTTGTTTATTCCGATGTGTTACATGCGGCTTACGCACAATATCGCCAGTCGCTGGGGAAATTCGGATACCAAATAGGTTTGCGTAGTGAATATGCTACCACGGAGGCTAATGTGATTACCACTGATACCATATTCAACAAGGATTATTTTTCAATTTATCCAAGTGCCTTCATTACATACAAACCAAACCAGAAGAGCTCATGGAAGGCTGCTTACAGCCGACGTATCAACAGACCTCGTCGAAGCGCTTTGAATCCTTTTCCAAATTATGATGATCCTAGGAATGTCCGAATTGGTAATCCGGATTTGGATCCAGAGTATTCCGACAGCTATGAGGTTGAGAATATGCGATATATCGGAAAGTTCTCTCTGACATCCACACTCTATGCGAGACTGACTAAAGATAATATCCAAAGGTATCGACGGGTTACTAATGATAGCTTGCAGATCACCGTTGTTACCTGGGAGAATCTGGCCTATTCGCGCAATTATGGAGGCGAATTCATCTTTAACGGATCACCATTCAAATGGTGGAATATTACTTTCAGCACTAACATTTACTACAACATGTTAAGTGCTAAAAACCTGCAGGAAGACTTGTCATCCGAGTCATGGACTGCCTCCGGTCGTATCTTCACTACATTCAAGCCCTTCAAGAATACTGATTTGCAGGTCACTTATTTCTATCGTCCAAGAATGAAAGTCACACAAGGCACGATGAAGGACATGCAAATGCTGACCATCGCGGCAAGCAGAAAAGTATTGAAAGAAAAAGGGGTTGTATCTGTTCGCGTATCCGACCCATTCAACACGCAACGTTTCGGTTTCGAGTTTGAAGATGTTACGTACTCCCAGGATTTCACACGTAAAAGACAAAGCCGTTTTGTCACGGTTTCCTTTTCATACCGTTTTGGTGAATTGCGTGATCGCGATCAACAGCGAATGCGCGACCGCTCCAGGGAGGACATGGATATGGAAGGATGATTTGTAAGGATTAATCAACCAAAAAGCGACGAGAAAACTTCGTCCACTTTGCTAACGGGAACCAGTTGAATTTTCCCTTTGGCCTCTTTCTCCAGGCCTTTCATATTGTATTTTGAAAAGTAGATTTTTTCAAACCCCATTTTTTCCGCTTCGCGGATGCGTTGGTCGATGCGGTTCACGGGCCTGATTTCGCCACTCAAACCCACCTCGCCGGCAAAACACACACGTGCTGGTAGCGCAACATCTTCGCTCGAGCTGAGTACTGAGCAAATTACGGCCAAGTCTGTTGCGGGATCTTCTACTTTTATTCCGCCGGCTATGTTCAAGAAAACGTCCTTGGCTGCCAAGCGGAAGCCACATCTTTTTTCCAAAACAGCCAGCAACATGTTCAAACGCCGCAAGTCGAATCCGGTGGAAGATCGCTGAGGTGTTCCATAAACCGCAGAGCTCACAAGCGCCTGCACTTCTATCAGTAAAGGTCGAAGACCTTCCATGGTACTGGCGATGGCGATTCCGCTCAATTGTTCATCAATATGCGATAGAAGCACTTCACTCGGGTTTTGCACCTCCGATAAACCGGATGAAGCCATCTCGTAGATTCCTATTTCAGCCGTTGAGCCAAAACGGTTCTTGGTTGAACGCAAGACACGGTAAACATGATGCCTGTCGCCTTCGAACTGCAGCACGGTATCAACCATGTGTTCCAAAACTTTGGGACCGGCAATTGTACCGTCTTTGGTGATGTGACCAATAAGGAAAACAGGGGTAGAGGTCTCCTTAGCGAACTTCAGCAAATCTCCCGCGCAACCACGTATTTGAGAAACAGTTCCAGGAGCAGATTCAATATCGGATGAGAATAGTGTCTGTATCGAATCGATAATCACTAAGCCAGGTTTCAGCGATTGGATATGCTTGAAAATCGATTGGGTATTGGTTTCCGTCAGAATGTAGCATTCAGTATTGGAGGATCCAATTCGAGAGGCCCGAATGCTGATTTGTTGTTCGCTTTCTTCGCCTGATACATATAGTACCTTCATTCCCTTTGAGCGCATGGCGATTTGCAACATGAGTGTGGATTTCCCGATACCGGGTTCACCACCAACCAAAACCAAAGCACCGGGTACAAGACCACCACCCAGCACCCTGTTCAACTCCTTTCCAGGAAGGTTGATGCGTGTCAGCTTGTCAGGTTCAATTTCTCCAAGCAATTGTGGTATTGCCTGTCTGCCGCCATCCTCTCGTGATGATGAGGCGCGCCATGCTGGTACTTGCGACGGTCCTTGTTGGATAACCTCTTCTACATAGGTGTTCCATTCGCCACAATTAGCACACTTGCCAATCCATTTGGGTGCGGAAGCTCCACAATTCTGGCAGAAAAATGCCGACTTGGTTTTGGCCATGAATTAAAGCTTACTGTACTTTATAAAACTCTTTTTGTAGCACGGATGTGCCACTTGCGTTGTCGGCGGCTATGTATAATCTGCCATCTTCCAATTCAACGAACTCCCACTCGGGAACCAGGTTATTGTCGGATACTATTGTGTCATTATTGCCGGATAGGAATTCGAAGCTCAAAAAAGCCTTGAAAATATCCGAGTCTATACTGAAACTTGCTACTATGTTGGTATCAATCTTGTCGAAATGAGTGTAAATATTACCAGTTGAATCGACAGACAAATCCTTGGTTCCCACATCAGGCTTGGTGCTTGGACATGAAGGGGCCGCTGAAAAGTTGAAAACCGTATAAAGTCGATCATCTTTGAAAATCCAATATTCTTGGAAATAGTATTTTTCAATATTTCCCCCGCCGGTATTGCAGCCGAAATATGGGATGATACCCAAATGATTCCGTTTCCAAGTGCCTTGCAGTTCTTCCTTCATCTTCTTGGATGATCGAAGGAACATATTGTCTTCACAACCGCTTGCGATCAGCAAGTAGGCGAAAAGCACTATCCACAAAGGAGCTTTGAACGGTTTTGCCATGGTCATTTGTACAAATTTAACACTAAAGGGGTATAAAACAGATTTTAAAGGCTCATTTATTGTGGCCTTTCAATATTCTAGACTCAATATCGGTGGTAGAATAGCCGTTTACCAATGGTATTGAAACCACTTGGCCGCCATTGGAAAGTACGAATTCGTGGCCAACTATTTCGTTGATGGCGTAGTCGCCACCCTTCACCAAAACATCGGGACAAATCCTCTCGATCAATAGTGCAGGGGTGTCCTCTTGGAATATTACCACTGCGCTTACGAATGACATGCTTGCCAGAAGGAATGCCCTGGAATCCTGATTGGTTATCGGCCTGTTTGCTCCTTTTAACCGTGAAATGGAGTAGTCGGAGTTCAAGCCTATCACCAATTTGTCTCCCATGTCGGCAGCTCTTGCAAGATAGTCTGCGTGTCCCAAGTGAAGTAAGTCAAAGCAGCCGTTTGTAAAAACTATCTTGCAACCATCTTTTCGCCACTTTGACACGGATTCTTCCAACGTTGACCAATCCTGGATTTTGTTCTTTATGTTCTCAGTGTGGTTCATTTCATCGATTGTTTATTCTTTCATTCCTCATCAACATGAAAAACGCCCAAGCACCTAGAACCATAATCAGCAATGTTTGGGATGTATGCAACAAAGTTGCGAACACAATTCCATCCGTTGAAGTAATCCCAAAAATCTGCAAAGCCTGTGACACTACGTAATGGAAAGCGCCAATGCCGCCTTGGACGGGCGCCGACATTCCAAAGCCGCCCACAACCGTGATGAATAATCCCGTTGAGGCATCCAGATGGCTGGTGGCATCAAGGCAAAAGAAACAAACATAAGTTATCAGGAAATAGCAGAACCAAATAAGTATCGTATGGAAAACAAACCATCCTTTTTTTTCCATTATCAACACCGTTCCCAGTCCGGCGATGATTTCCCTCAATAATTTAGATACGCGGATCCGAAGTCTGCTTTCCTTGTTTCTTAAGAACCAGATGGCTCCTGAAAGCAACATCATTACAATCAATCCTGCGGAAACCATAAGCAGCGCGAAGTTGTCTCCTAACTTAATTGAAATTGGAAGGAGCAGGTTTTGCTCAAGGAAGGTGAACAATGTTTGAAACTCGAAAATCGCTACGATAAACATGCAAACAAGGAGCATGAACACATCGATGGCGCGCTCTACTATGACTGTGCCAACAAGGCCGCTAAAAGGCACTTTTTCCGACTTGTTGAGGGACGCACAACGAGTAATCTCGCCAATACGCGGAATGGCAAGGTTTGCCAAATATCCAACAAGTAAAGCATAAAAGGTGTTGGTTGTGCGTGGCGAGTGTCCAAGGGGTTCAATCAATATTTTCCAACGAATCGCTCTACTGACTAGTGCAACAAGCGCTATCAAAATTGAAAGCGTGAGCCAAAAGGGATCGGCTACCCGCATTCTGTAGAGCACATCTCCAATGTTTTCGTTTCGGAATGCTAACCATAGCAAGATCAACCCTACAGCCAAAAAAAGCAGGTATTTGACGGCGGCTTTCAGGGTCTTCAATGATCTGACTTTAAATCACACGATTGCTGTCGTCCGGAAAGGCCAACGAAGGCTTGAACGACTTCGCCTTTTCAAAATCCATGGTGGCGTATGAAACGACGATGATGATGTCGCCCACTTGCACTCTTCTGGCAGCAGGGCCATTGAGACAAACCGTTCCACTGTTTCGCTCACCACGTATCACGTATGTTTCAAATCGCTCACCATTGTTGATGTTTAAAACGTGCACTAATTCGTTTTCGATCAAGTTGGCAGCTTCCATGAGTGCCTCATCCAAAGTGATACTGCCAACGTAATGCAGCTCGGCCTGTGTAACCTTGGCGCGATGAATTTTTGATTTAAGAATTTGAATTTCCATCGGCACAAAGTTATGCTTTAAATTGGTTTTGGCGTGCTTAACCTATTACAGTTCCATGTTGTCAATGAGTCTTGTAGTTGAGGCTTTTACAGCAATGAAAACCCTGGATTTTTTTGCTTTGGATATGGATGCCACAGGCTGCAAGGATTCCGCATCCGCAAACTCTACGTACTCCACTTTGAAATGCCCTGAAGCTTCAACGGACCTGGTTATTTCGATTTTCGCTTCGTCGAAACCCTTTGCTTCTATCAAGGCTTTGCCCTTGGATAAGGTCTGAAAAATGATCGGGGCTGTTTTTCGTTCGTCTGGTGAGAGTCTAATGTTCCGCGAGCTCATCGCCAAGCCATCGGGCTCTCGAATGGTTTCACAGCCGATAATACGGATAGGTAAACTGGCTTGGTGAACCATGGACCGGATAATTGCCAACTGTTGGAAATCCTTTTCACCGAAATAGGCAATATCCGGTTTTACAATATCAAACAGTCGGAAAACAACTGAGGCCACGCCTTTGAAGTGACCCGGTCTGTGTGCGCCCTCCATGACCTTTTCCAATGCTCCGAATTCAAAATCAGGAGAAGCGAGGCCTTCAGGATAAATCTCTGATACACTCGGATTGAAAAGCAAATGGCATCCAGCTAGTTCCAATAGATTCCAATCGGTTTCTGGCGTCCTGGGATAATGAATCAGGTCTTTGGGGTCGTTAAATTGGGTTGGATTCACAAAAATGCTCGAAACAACCCAGTCGCAATCTGTTAATGCCTTGTTTACTAAAGAGATGTGTCCGTTATGAAGGGCGCCCATTGTTGGAACGAAACCTATGGTTTCTCCGCGACCCCTAGCCATTTCTACGTGGTTCCTTACTGCTGATGTTTTAAGCTCTTCTATCATCTCGAATCCATCTATGTGGAGGCAATTATAATATATTATTCAAAGATTGCTGTTTTGGCCACAGGTTACTTACCACCAACGCTAGAACTGTGCAATAAACAGAAAATTAATATGTTATATAATCAAAATTGATCGAAATATATTTTTGCCAAACCCCTTGCTGTATTGTATAAAGCCTATATATTCACTATCTTTGCATAGAACACCCGATATTCCCGATAAGTTATGAAGAAGACCAAAGTCCTTTACATCTCCCATGATATATACCCTTACATGGAGTCCAGTGATATGGGGCGCATCTCCAGGTATCTTCCCCAGGGAATTCAGGAGCGTGGCAAGGAAATCAGGACTTTCATGCCCCGTTTTGGTTTAATCAATGAGCGCAGGAATCAATTACATGAGGTTATTCGCCTTTCCGGAATGAACCTGATAATCGAAGACAGCGATCACCCGCTCATCATTAAGGTAGCTTCCATACAATCTGCCAGAATGCAGGTTTATTTTATTGATAACGAGGAATATTTTCAACGTAAAGCCACCTTCAGGGACGCCAAGAAGAAGTTTTTCAAGGATAACGACGACCGCACTGTATTCTTTTGCCGAGGCGTATTGGAAACGGTAAAAAAGCTCGGCTGGAGCCCTGATATTATCCATTGCCACGGTTGGATGACTAGCTTGGTACCTTTGTTGGTTAAAACCTCCTACAAAGACGACCCGATTTTCCGTGATGCAAAAGTGGTTTATTCCGTCTATGATGATCAATTCGAGGAGTCTTTTAGCCCTAATTACCAGGCAAAAGTGATGATGGATGGCATGGCTACTACTGACTTGAAGGATTTGAAAACTCCTACTTGGGCAGGCATAACCTTGAATGCGATTGCCCACTCCGATGGCGTGATCCAAGGCAGTGAGGTTATGAGCCCGTCTTTGGCCAGCTTCACTAAGAAACCGGCAAAGCCTTTCTTGGGTTTCAAAAACACGGAAGAATACATCGACGCTTACAACTCTTTTTACGACGAGTTGCTCGTTGAGGATGTAGTTGCTGCCGGCTAACCCTCCTATTGCCGCAAACATCTACCTTTGTTCCATGAATTCATCAATTAACAGGATTTTTATCCTGGTTGCTGTTATTTGCAGTTTAGCGTCCTGTATCGAACCAGACTCCATAGGCATGGATTTGCTTGGACCAGATCAGCCTGGGGTTTTTTACACAGATACATTCAGTTTGGAATGTTCTACGATTCGTGAGGACTCTTTGCGAAGTGATGAGGTAACTACAGCATTCAACTTGGCGGGGTCCTATGCTGATCCCGTTTTCGGAGGATCCGTGGCAGGCTTCTATTCGGAAGTAAGACTCCCCAACAACAATACCACCTTCACTTTTGGAACATCACCGGTGCTCGATTCCGTAGTATTAACACTTGCTTACGCGGATTTTTACGGAGACACCACCACACCTATGAACTTCAAGGTGTATGAGCTAGACGACAAAATGGTGATAGATTCCAGCTATTATACAAACGATACTGTTGCATTGAAGCGATTGTTGTTTTCAAATACCATAACAGTAAAACCCAAAGACAGTGTTTCTGTAGATGGTGCCAAGCGCGCACCACATCTGCGACTGAAATTAGACGATGCTTTTGGAAACGATTTTTTGAATGCCCCTAGTTCGTCTTACTTGAACAACACCGCATTCATTGACTATTTTAATGGGATTCATGTGATAGCTGATGCAAATTCAGTCGCTCCCCAAGGGGCTATAGCTTCATTCAATCTATTGGCTTCCATGTCCAAGTTGACCTTTTACTACAAGAATGGAACCGACACTACACGCCGAACGGCAAATTTTGAAATTAACTCGGGGTGCCCACGCTTCAATGCTTTCCAACACGACTATTCAATTGCTCAGTTTGGAAACATCTTTCCTGTAACTGGTAACGATAAGCTATACATCCAGTCCATGTCAGGCCTAAAGGCAAGAATAAAGATTCCGAATCTTCGAGATTTGGCGGTCGATGGTCCCGTTTCCATAAATAAAGCAGAGCTGCTTATCCCGGTGATAGAAAATGGCACATTCAAAAACCATAACGCACTGCTTCTTTTCGGTGTTGATTCACTTGGTAAGGAGGCTATCATTCCCGACGTTTTGGAATCACCAACCTACTACGGAGGCTCCTACGATGCAACCGCAAAAGCCTACAAATTCAACCTGAACAGGTACGTGCAAAAACTGATATCCAATCCCAATCTCAACGACTATGGACTAAGTATCGTTTCAAGTGGTGGAGCACTTAATTCCTTCCGTACGGTTGTGCCCGGTCCTGCAACTCTTTCGGGCGAAAAAATCCGTTTGAGAGTCACATATTCAAAACTTAACTGATACAGCAATGTGTGGAATCGTTGCCTATTTAGGAACCAAACAGGCTTATCCAATCGTGATGAAGGGTCTTCAGCGCCTCGAATACAGGGGCTATGACAGTGCCGGCATCGCGCTGATTAATAATGGACTGCATGTTTATAAAAAAGCAGGTAAAGTTTCAGATCTCGCCGAATTCACCAAAGACAAAGACGTAACCGGTTCAGTAGGTATGGGTCATACTCGTTGGGCTACACACGGAGAACCGAACGATCGTAATGCCCACCCTCATTACTCTGATTCAAAGAACTTTGCCATCATCCACAATGGTATCATTGAGAATTACGCATCCATCAAGGCCGAGCTGATTAATCGTGGACACCACTTTTCGAGTGATACGGATACCGAGGTCTTGATTCATCTTATAGAGGATATCTCCAATAATCTGCACGTAGACCTTCAAGAGGCTGTCCGTTTGGCCTTGGGTGAGGTTGTAGGAGCTTATGCCATTGTGATCATGTCACGCTTGGAGCCTCGTAAGCTCATCGCCGCTCGCAAAGGAAGTCCTATTGTGATTGGAATCGGCCAGGATGAATATTTCGTTGCATCCGATGCAACACCTATCGTTGAATATACCAAAAACGTGGTCTATTTGAATGATGGCGAAATGGCTATCATCGGAGATGGCGAATTCACCGTCAAAACCATCGATAACCAAATCAAAGTTCCTTATGTACAGGAACTCGAGATGCAATTGGAAATGTTGGAAAAAGGCGGGTATGAGCATTTCATGCTTAAAGAGATATACGAGCAACCCCGCTCCATTTGGGACAGTATGCGTGGTCGTATTGACGCGCGAAGCCGAAGACTGCGTTTAGGTGGAGTGGGCGACTTTGAAAACAAGTTCGTCAACGCCAAGCGAATCATCATAGTGGGGTGTGGCACTTCTTGGCACGCAGGTCTCGTAGGCGAATATCTCATCGAGGATTTGGCTCGCATCCCAGTGGAAGTGGAATACGCTTCAGAATTCAGATACCGCAATCCCATAATCAATGAAGAGGATGTGGTGATTGCCATTTCCCAATCCGGTGAAACCGCCGATACGTTGGCAGCAATCGAACTTGCAAAATCCAAAGGCGCCACCATCTTTGGAGTATGCAACGTTGTTGGATCCAGTATCCCTAGAGCTACACACGCAGGCGCTTACACGCACGCCGGCCCCGAAATCGGGGTTGCCTCCACCAAAGCTTTCACCGCACAAGTAACGGTGCTCACATTGCTTGCACTTCAAATAGCATGGAAGAAAGGCACTATAACCGATTCAAGGTTTCAATCGTTGTTAAGTGAGTTGGAAAGCATCCCTGATAAGGTAACCCGTGCGTTGGATGCAAATGATGAAATAAGGCAACTGGCAGCCAAATTCAAGGACGCGCGAAATTTTCTTTATCTGGGAAGAGGCTATGGCTTCCCTGTTGCTTTGGAAGGGGCCCTCAAACTCAAGGAGATCTCATATATACATGCCGAGGGTTATCCAGCTGCAGAAATGAAGCATGGACCTATTGCCCTAATCGACGAGGAAATGCCTGTTGTTGTAATTGCAACCAAGAACAGCTCTTATGAGAAGGTGGTCAGCAACATTCAAGAGGTCAAAGCACGCAAGGGGATCATCATTGCCATTGTTACCGAAGGCGATGAGGAGGTCCGTAAAATTGCCGATCATGTATTGGAGATACCTGAAACGGATGAGCTGCTGATTCCATTGGTTTCGGTGGTTCCACTTCAATTGCTATCGTACCACATAGCTGTTATGCGTGGTTGTAATGTGGATCAGCCTAGGAACCTAGCCAAGTCGGTTACCGTTGAGTAACACTTGTCAAGAATATCCATGTGAATGAGATATTGCTATGCATTATTGGTGCTGCTTATCTTTTGCAAAGAGGCAACGGCAACAGATATCGTCGTTGACTTCACTCCATATAATTGCTTGACTTCTGGATACGATACCGTTGTACAATATTTGCCAAACGATAGAATTATCATCATAAACAGAGCTCCGAGCCCTTTTCCTGTCCAATACTTCAGGGAGCGAAACGGTATTGTAGTTGATACCATTACCAGTACTTACGGGGACACATTGTGGAGTACTATAATCGGGGTAGGTGATACGTTGATATCAGTCAGGGTTTGGACAATGCCTGGCATGTGTTACGG
>JBKDSL010000248.1:0-8535 GCA_046340555.1 Bacteroidota bacterium | reverse complement strand
AAACATACTGTGGAATACCATGGATAAATCTGTACTACAAAAATGTGTATTTTGCTTTTTTTGGAATGTCAGAGACAAAAAGGCTATTTGTAGGTAAAATATTTCCGGAAAAAAAACAGGTCGCATCATTAGAGATTTTTGAGATTGATAGCATTCAAACATTAAAAATGCAAATTACCAGCGAGTTAAAAAATATAATAACGAGTATTGACAAAAAAAACAACATATAACAGCAACTACCCAAAAGGCGGAGTTTCGTATTCCAAAGACAGTTTTATGGTTAATCAAACATTAGTTTTTCAAATCAAGTTTTGTGGTAAAAGTCCCGCCCTTCGGGTAGCTGCAAAACGTTGTGCGTCACTTTTGAGCGACATAAAACCGAAATACAAATCGAATGAAATTTTAAATTAAATATTATGAAATTTTATACCTCAGTTCCGAAAAAACTAAATCCATTTTATAAAATAGAATTGGAGAATTACGAAATTGAATTAAATAAAGGAAACTTAAATGTTGCGTGGAATCACTTAGAAAGAGCTCATATAATTGTACAAAAATATCCTGTTGCACACACGGAAGTGCATTGGAAAATGCTGAAATTTGGGTTGAAAATTAAAAATGGCAAAGAAGTTATTGGACAAATTCCTCGCTTAATTTTCGGAGGTGTGAAATCATTTGTTGGGAAAATACCAATTGGAAATCCAGGCGGTGCAAATGTCCCACCTCTTAAAACGTTTGAAATTAGTGAAGAATTGAAAGAGGTTTTCAAAAAAGCCGATGTTAGCTTAAAATAATTATACGCAGAAAAACAATTTGAAAATAAATATAAAAACTGAAATAAAAAAAAGCGAATGCACAACAGCAGTTACACAAGATGCAAGGATTTAGTGGAATTGCCGTTTCGCATTGAACTTTTCACCTAATTAGAAAATATGCAGTCACGAAGCCTTCAACCTCGTTTAGCTGAGTATCGTTATAAGGCATTATAAAAATCTACCATAGCTACATCCATCAAATTTCCATGCGTATCAATAAATTTATTAGCGAAAGCGGTCTTTGTTCCAGGCGCGAAGCCGACCGTTTTATTGAAAGAGGCGTTGTATTCATAAACGAACGCAAAGCTACTATAGGCGATCTAGTGAAAGTGGGTGACAGTGTACGCGTGAATGGAAACACATTGGAGCCCTTGCAAGGCGAGGATATTATTTTTATTGCATTGAATAAACCTGTTGGTGTAACATCAACAACCGAAGAAAATGTGCGGAATAACATCATACAATTTGTAAACCACAGCAAACGTATTTTTCCCATTGGTCGTTTGGATAAAGAATCGCAGGGCCTTATATTTCTGACCAACAATGGCGATGTGGTGAACAAGATTTTACGGGCAGGAAATAATCACGAAAAGGAATATGTTGTAACGGTGAACAAGCCTTTAACCCCAAGTATGATCGCCGCCATGGCAAATGGCGTTCCCATACTTGGCGTTACTACCAAAAAGTGTAAGGTTGTGCAGGAATCAGCAAATACTTTTAGGATTATTTTGATACAAGGGCTAAATCGGCAGATTCGCAGGATGTGTGAACATTTCGGATATGATGTAATTAAACTGGAACGGGTTCGCATTATGAATATTGATTTGAAAGGCTTGCCAGTTGGCGATTGGAGAGATTTAACCGAAAGGGAAATAAAGGTTATTTATAGTATGTTGGAAGAATCATCCGGTGTAGATGAAAGAAAAGCAAAGCACAAACAGCCCGCTAAAAAAGGTAAACCCGAAATTCACAAACCATCCGAATCAAAAAAATCTAAACAAGGGCATTCATCCAATTTTAACCGGGGCACAAAGGGCAAACCCGCACGTAGATCAGGCAGGAGCTGACAACAACCCAGACATATAAATCCTTTGACAAAAATGAATACGCCCCATATCAGGGGTTTTGCGAAACGCGGGGATTTGTGGTTCTAAAAGTCATCAAGTTGCTTGGAGATTTGAGTTTTGTGTGATACATTCTAGCCTTGAAAACCGTGCAGCGCAAAGCGGTAGACCGTTTGAGAAACTGCAACTTTATCTAGCTCAACCTAAACTTCCGTCAAGCCCAACTCGCGGCCTTTTTCTAGCATGAACATATGGGCTTCGGAATAGTCGTTTGCGATTACTCCGTCTAAGATCGCTTCTCGGATAGCGTTTTTGATGATTCCTATTTCGACACCAGGCTTGAGGTTGAATGCGGCCATGATCATCTCTCCGGTAACGGGAGGTTGCCAGTTGCGCACTTTGTCTTTCTCCTCTACTTCAACCAGCTTTTGTTTTACCAACTCGAAATTTTGCAGATACTTGCGAACCTTCATTTCATTTTTAGAGGTTATATCGGCCTGGCAAAGGGTCATCAAATCATCGATGTCGTTACCCGCTTCGAAAAGTAATCGTCTAACTGCGGAGTCGGTTACAATACTTTGGGCCAACACAATGGGGCGCAAATGGAGGAGCACAAGCTTCTGCACATACTTCATTTTTTCATTCTGTGGCAGTTTGAGCTGTGCGAAAATCTTGGGAACCATCCTGGCGCCACGATCCTCATGGCCGTGGAAAGTCCACCCGGTTCCCTCCTCAAATTTTTTGGTTGCAGGCTTGGCGATGTCGTGCAATACAGCTGCCCATCGAAGCCATAGGTTATCGGTGTACTTCGAAATGTTGTCTACCACTTGCAGCGTGTGATAGAAGTTGTCTTTATGGCCCTTTCCCTTCACAAACTCCACACCATGCAGTGCTACCATTTGCGGAAAAAATTTATGAAGCAGCCCGGTGTCGAAAAGCAATTTGAATCCTACGGAGGGCACAGGAGCCATCAATATTTTATTCAGTTCATCACTGGTGCGCTCCATCGATACAATGCGAATACGGTCGCAGTTTTCGGAAATCGCTTTGAGTGATTTTTCTTCTATGGTGAATCCCAATTGTGTTGAGAAGCGTATGGCACGCATCATGCGCAGCGGGTCATCCGAGTAGGTGATGCCGGGTTCCAAAGGAGTGCGCAGTATGCCATTGTTTAGGTCGCGTATGCCACCGAATGGGTCCACCAGTTGTCCGCGTTCATCGCCACTTAATCCGATGGCCAAGGCGTTAATGGTAAAGTCCCGGCGCCTTTGATCGTCTTCCAATGTTCCCGCTTCCACCTGAGGTTTGCGAGATTCGCTTCGATAGGATTCCTTGCGAGCTCCCACGAATTCAATGCTCCAATCGCCATACTTCAGCATGGCTGTACCGAAATTCTTGAATACAGTTACATGTATATCGGGACCCAACGCTTTCGCGGATAATTCGGCAAGCCGGATGCCGTCGCCGGTTACTACGATATCGATGTCTTTGCAGGGTCGTTGCAACAGGCAATCTCTTACGTAGCCGCCAATGACATATCCTTTGACATTGTTTTGATCGCAAACATTGCCTATAGTGGTGAAAAAATCCTGAGATATAAAATGTTGCAACGTTGCTTATTTTTTGATGAATCGGAAACTGCCGTCTTTGGAGAATTGCATGATAACAATCTGGTCTGGACTGGCATTCATTCCAGCGCGCAAATTTACCACATGGCAAGTTGTGTTCAAATCTTGGATGTTGGTGACTGGTTCGGTTCCAAAACCAGCCAATAGTGCCTTGCCAAATGATGAGGCTACCCTGTTGGAGAAGGGGTCGGTAGCTATCATGAACGGGGTTTCGAGCGGGATGTTTGGAGCTGCAGCAGAAGCGCCTTCGATTACGAATTGCAAGGGCCTTTCGCTGAACTCAAGCAGGTTGAGCACCGGTTCGCTCAATGGTGCGGTATATTTCGATAAGCGGCCGTCATGATCGATCAGGATGCAAAAATTGGCAAGTTGATGGCAACCGAGTAACGCCTCAACCGCCATTTTATTTGAGCAGTCGCAAACGGTGCACCATCCTGATGGGGTAGGGAAGCTCGCCAACGAACCATTTCTTAAGGCTACTACGCATGCACGTGCCTCCTGTGCCATTTCGGGATTCAGTTCGCGTATGTTCATGATGCGTTGGAATATATGGCCATGAGTTGTTCAGTTATATGTTTCTCATCTACCAATTGCATGATTTTTTTTCTTGCTGCAGCCTGGTTGGCGTTCGAGGTTTCATCTCGATTTGCCAATTTCATGATTGCCGAGGCAATCGATGCGGTTTCAAGTGGATTGAATCCAATCATCTTGCCATCCGACAATTCATTGAAAACAGCGATATCGGAAACAGCGGCATTCAATCCGCAAGCAGCCGCTTCGGCCAATGGAATGCCAAATCCTTCGCTGATGCTAGGGTAAACAAAGCCATCCGCTTTGCGCAATAAATCAACCAGCACAATCGTGCTAACATCAGTCATGATTTTGACTCGATTATGGAGGTTGTCTTTGGTCACATAATCGCAAACAGCATCGTATGTATCGCCTTTGATGCCTACTAAAACAAGATTGTGGTTGATATTTGATGCTATACTTTCAAAAGCTTGGAGCAGTCGCAAATGATTTTTTCGGCTGTTGAAGCTGGAGTGGTAAATGAAGTATGGTGCATCTGAAGATGCTGAATTGGATTCGGAATTTTTGAATGCCGGATGAATGGGCTGATACACGACATGAATGGGTGCTTTGGCATTAGGAAAGTGAAACAGGATTCGCTCTTTGGTTTCTTGGCTGGTGGCGATAATGGCATCCGCATGGTCCAATGCATACCTCACTTTCATGGTGTAAGTTTTACGATCTAACCAAGGGTAGCCGGCCGGATGGTCAAGGAATATCAAATCATGTATGGTGCATATTTTACGGACATGCTTTGGCAGGTCAATGGGTATTTCGTTGGATAGTCCATGAAAAACATCAACGCCCAGGCGAGTTGCCATGCTGCCCATGCCTTTGCTACGCCACCAAGGTGGAGCAAAAGACGGAACAGATAAATTCAAATTTTTGAATTCGGATGGTTTATCAAAACCATTGAGGCAAATTTCATTTTGCCATTGCTCCTTGCCTTTAGGAGCTAGTATGCTGATATTTAAGTCACGCTGGTGCAGGGCGAGTGCTCTCACCATGGACCTGGAATAGTTTCCTAATCCGGATCTGTTATGCAAAAGTCGCTTGCCATCGAGGCCTAGATGCATGCGATGGATTTTTATACAGCAACCGCATGGTCGCGGAGTGCATCGTTCAATGATGTTTTCAAATCGGTGCTGGCCTTTCTTTGACCTATGATCAAGGCTACAGGCACATGGAATTCACCACCCGGAAACTGTTTTTTAACGGAGCCTGGAATCACCACACTCCGTTCGGGTATGTAGCCTTTGGGTAATTCTTGGCCGCTGTTCGCATCTATGATGCGTGTGCTCATCGTTAAGGTGAGTCCGGCACCCAACACGGCTTCTTTGCCAACGCGAACGCCTTCTACTACGATGCAACGACTACCAATGAAGCAGCCATCTTCCACAATAACAGGAGCAGCTTGTACGGGCTCAAGTACACCACCTATACCGACGCCGCCACTGAGGTGTACATCTTTTCCTATTTGAGCGCATGAGCCCACAGTAGCCCACGTGTCCACCATGGTGCCTGCATCAACATACGCGCCAATGTTTACATAGGAGGGCATCAGGATAACGCCTTTCGAGATGTAAGCTCCATAACGGGCAACCGCATGCGGCACTACGCGAATACCAGCTGCTGCATAGTTCTGCTTTAGGGCCATCTTGTCATGAAACTCCATCGGTCCTGCGTGCATGGTTTCCATGGTCCTGATGGGGAAGTAGAGGATTACGGCCTTCTTGATCCAATCATTCACGATCCAGCCATCGCCGGAAGGCTCTGCAACACGCATCTGCCCTTTATCGAGTTGTTCTATGATATGTTCGATGGCTTCGCGTGTCTCTGCCTGTTCCAGCAGCGAACGGTTGCCCCATGCGTTTTCGATGATGGTTTTCAATTTCATTATTGTTTCTGTTCTGACTACAAAACTAACTTTTTTGAGTGTGACTTGGTGATTTGACAGGGCATCCTGAGGCATAAAATGACTAATTTTACCTTATGCAAGGCAGAATATTATCGATCGACTATGGTCAGAAGCGGACCGGATTGGCCGTGTCGGATCCCGAGCGAAAATTCGCATTTCCATTGGATACTGTCTCCACCGGAAAATTGGAGGAATTCTTGAAAAAGGTCGTGCCTGAACAGGGAATATCGGCGTTCATCGTGGGAGACCCCAAGGATTTAAAGAACCGTCCTTCATCCATTGCCCCTAAAATCGATGCATTTGCTTCACGATTGAAGGTTTTATTTCCGGAAATGGAAGTTTACAGGGTTGATGAACGATTCAGTTCATCTTTGGCCACTCAAGCCATCCGCGACAGCGGTTCTTCGCGGAAAGACCGCCAAGACAAGGCCTTGGTTGACCGTGTTAGCGCAACAATTTTGTTGCAATCCTGGATTGAGGCGCAAGCCATTCGGGATGCGCGCTGAATTTGCGGCTTTGAATCAATCGACTTGCTTCATCAACACCACATATACCGGTAGGTGATCTGAGTAGCCACGAATGTAGATGTCGAAATCATAGGTACGCATCGGATAGCCTTTATAACGTCCGGATTTTTGGAAAAGGTAAGGCCTGTTGAAGATAACGGCCTTGTGATAGAAATAACCATCTTGTTTTTCCTGTAGAAAAGGTTGGGAAATCACGATTTGATCAAACAGGTTCCAAGCATCGTTGTAGGCTAGAGTTCCGATGCCCTGGCTGTAGTAATCATTCCAAGGGTTGTACAAGAAGCCCGGCTTCAGGTTCGCGCGATCATAAGAAGCCTTCAGCACTTCTGTAACACTTACGTTCACGGGGTCATCGTTCAAGTCGCCCATTAGAATGACTTTAGCCTCGGGCATAGCCGCGGTAATGCTGTCGATTTTTGCACGCGCTACTGAGGCAGCCAATGCCCTGGATGGAGCGGAGGCCTCTTCGCCACCTCGGCGACTAGGCCAGTGGTTCACGAAAAGATGCACGGGCTCGCCATTGTGTAGTCCATAAACCCAAAGCACATCGCGTGTGGCATAAGGAGTGCCGTCTTGGTTTTTCAAGGGCACATTCAACGAACCGCTGTTCAATTCACGAAAATATTTTGGATTGTAAAATAGGGCAACATCCACACCTCTGCGATCAGGTGAATCATAGTGTACAACTTTGTAATTCCTGGATTTCAATTCGGGTTGTGCGGCCAAATCCTCTAAGACCTTGCGGTTCTCGATTTCGGCAACTCCCAAGATGGAAAGTCCATCGGGCGAATCATCCGTACCAATTTGAGAAATCACCGTTGCCAGGTTATGCAGTTTGTCTTTGTAAACCTCTGCAGTATATCTTTTGGTTCCGTTGGGTAGAAATTCCTCATCACTTTTCTCCGGGTCATCTACGGTGTCGTACAGGTTTTCCAAATTGTAGAATCCAATGCATGAGACACGGTATTTTTTGGATTGGTCCTGTCCGCTACTGAGCGTGGGGAAAAACAGAACTAAAATCCAGGCAATTGAAATGGTGGTGCGGATATTCCTGATCATGATAACTTTTGTTTTCGGGGCCGTAAAGGTACGAAACGCAAATCGGCGTAATGACTCCTTATCCCAACCGTAAGACATTGATTAACAATTACCACACCAGCCAAGTAAATGGTTACTTTTGAATCCCCAAAGCTTAAATATAAACAACCCATCCTATTATGCTTAAAATTACTCGGCTCTTGGCAGTGGTGTTCATGCTGTGTTTCAGCCAGCACCTTTTTGCCCAGCAAAGTGCCACAATCAAAGGAATTGTAACAGACGACTTGAACAATTTTGTAGAGAGCGCCAAGATTACACTTAAAGGAACTAGCTTTTCAGCCACTTCGGGCCAAGACGGCTCCTTTGAGATCAAAGATGTACCGAATGGCGATTACGAAATCGAAATCTCTGCGATTGATCACACCAATTATTCCAAGAATATCGGTTTAAACGGAAAAACCTTGGATTTGGGATTCGTGGTGATGGAGAGTACTTCAGGCCTGAATGATGATAACCGCGACAATATACCTGTAGCCTCTATATCCGATTCTGAAATCCGGGAATCTTCGGCACAAACCGTAAGCGGTGTGTTGAGCGCTTCCAGGGATGCATTTGTTTCGGCCACCACCAACACGTTCAGCTCTGCAAGGTTCCGTATCCGTGTCTATGATAATGAAAACTTCATCACCTATATGAACGGTGTTCAGATGACCGACATGTTAAATGGTAATTAGATGTTTTATCTGTGGGGAGGATTGATTGTTGTTTCCATATATAGTGAAACTGTGAACAACCTGTGGCCTTCCACCTTTTCCTATGGTGGCATCGGTGGCAGCAGTCTGATAGATTCGCGCGCAAGCAAACAGCGCAAGCAGCTTGCTGTTTCTTATGCCTTATACAACAGGGCTTATGAAAACCGTGTGATGGCTACCTATGGCACTGGTTTGATGAAAGGTGGATGGGCATTTGCTGGCA
>JBKDSL010000247.1:0-2302 GCA_046340555.1 Bacteroidota bacterium | reverse complement strand
TTTTTGGGCGATTGCATGGGTGTTGGATGAGGACTACAAGAAGGCAGGCTTTGAATTATTGCCATCCAAGGGAGGAAGAGACAAATCATCTGCATTCCAAGCCTTTGTATATGCCTTTAGCCTGATTCCTGTTGGAATAACCCCATGGGTCTTTGGCATGTCTGGCCCTATCTCGGCAATTATTTGTACCGTAGCAGCAATCGTATTTAGCTGGCAGGCTTGGAAACTTTACCAATCCTGTAGTGTTGATGCAGCAAGAAGATTAATGTTTGGATCGTTCGTTTACTTGCCTTTAGTCCAACTGATACTTGTTATCGATAAAATCAACTGATAAATCCAATGGAAAACAATGCCGTGAAAGGTCAGGCCCTGAGTGATAGACTTACCCAGATCCCTACGTTCAAAATACTACTGTGGCTATCCATGGTCAGCATGGTCATGATGTTTGCAGGGCTAACAAGTGGTTATATAGTAAGGCAGGCAGAGGCGAATTGGTTGTTTTTTGAAATACCCCAAGCTTTCACTTACTCCACTATTTTAATCATCCTCAGCAGTATAAGCATGTTTTGGGCGCAACGCTCGGTCGCAAAAAACGACCGTAGTGGTCTAACAAAAGGCCTGACTATCACACTTGTACTTGGATTGGCATTTTGTGTTACCCAATTCAGCGCATGGTCAGAATTGGTTCGGCAAGGAATTTATTTCATAGGAAACCCATCCGGCTCATTTCTATATGTCTTGTCTGCGATGCATTTGCTGCACTTGGCAGGCGGAATCTTATACCTTGTTATCGTGACCGCCAAATCCTATCAAGGTAGTTATACGGCTGAAAACCACCTACCTATAGAACTATGTTCCATCTTTTGGCACTTTTTGGATTTTCTTTGGGTTTATCTGTTCATCTTTCTAAGCATGCTTCGTTAGAAACCTGTTGAAATTTAGAAGGATTCCAAGCTAAAAAAATGCTTTTGGCATGGAAAAATCTATTTATTTTGCGAAAGAATTATCGGAGCTGTCTTAGGCAGAATCCTTAAAAAATCAACATCCTACGCGAATTATGTCAGCAGAAGCAGCAGTAGCATCAAACTCCAACCAAGCTTGGGGCGGAGGTAAATCACCCTACAACGTTAGTTGGGGAAAAATGTACATGTGGTTTTTCTTGGTATCAGATGCCTTCACTTTCTCATCTTTAATTCTTGCTTATGGCGTTATGCGCCACAGATTCAGCGAGATATGGCCTGTGGCAGATGATGTTTTCACACACTTCCCATTTGTAGAAGGTCATGTTCCTTTGGCATATGTAGGTTTGATGACCTTCATCCTGATTATGAGCTCTGTGACCATGGTTCTGGCTGTTGATGCTGGACATCGTCGCGACAAGAAAGCTGTAGGAACTTGGATGTTTTGGACCATAATTGGAGGATTCTTGTTTCTTGGTTCACAAGCATGGGAATGGTACCATTTCATACATGGAACTGAACAGGGCGCATATATTCATCAAGACGGAACTGTTGGAAGGCCAAAAGTTGATACCCAAACAAACACTTTTGATATGAACACTTTGTTGCTTCCAGGTAACAAAGAGATTACAGGAGCAGAAGCTGAAGCCTTTAAAGCAAAATCAGAGCACTTCCATGGTGCCAACTTGGTCAAAAACGAATATGGCCATCCTTTGTTCGGCGATTTCTTCTTTTTCATCACCGGTTTTCACGGTTTTCACGTGTTCTCGGGAGTTGTCATCAACATCATCATCTATATCAATGTGTTGAATGGAGTTTATGCCCGTAGAGGTCACTATGAGCAGGTAGAAAAAACCGGCTTGTATTGGCACTTTGTAGATCTTGTATGGGTATTCGTGTTTACCTTCTTCTATCTAGTTTAATTCCAATTACATCAAAACAGATTAGCCATGGCAGCCCATAGCAACGAGCATAACAACGACGAAAAAAAGCACGGTTATTACACAGGTGATATCCACAACCAATTCATCGAGGAGCACCACGACCCAAAAAATGTAAGTGTCATTTGGCGTACCTTTTGGATTTTGCTTGGTGTAACCATCTTCGAAGTAGGTATTGCATTTACCTCTATCCCAAGAGATATCTTGCTTATCATATTCGTTGTCTTAACAATCGTAAAGGCCTATTATATAGTAGCATTTTTCATGCACTTGAAAAACGAAAAAGTTTCTTTCAAATACTCCATTCTACTTCCGTTTTTCCTCATCCTTTATTTCATAGTGATGGCGATTGCAGAAGGTAATTACCTGAACTTTATCGGGTAATCGTTGTTTAATGTTTGA
>JBKDSL010000246.1:0-2896 GCA_046340555.1 Bacteroidota bacterium | reverse complement strand
GAGATAAGCCATTTACACTGGATATTCGCCTCGAACCTGAATCCAAATTGTTGGATATGGTGGTAGTAACAGCCGGCACGTTCGAACAGCGATTGGATGAGGTTACGGTTTCGATGGCGGTTATCAAACCCACTTTGATTGAAAACACCAATGCCACTTCGGTTGACCAGGTAATGGAACAGGTTCCCGGAGTGAACATCTTAGACGGACAGGCCAATATCCGCGGCGGTAGTGGCTTTAGTTACGGTGCCGGAAGCAGGGTGCTATTACTCGTAGATGATTTGCCTATGGTGGCAGCCGATGCCGGCGATGTGAAATGGAGTTTCTTGCCTGTTGAAAACATAGATCAGATCGAAGTGATAAAAGGCGCCTCTTCTGTTTTGTTTGGCTCCTCAGCAATGAACGGAGTAATCAATGTGCGAACCGCATATCCTAAGTCGACTCCCGAAACAAATATCATTTGGTTCACAGGCTGGTACGGTAACACCAAACGCGAAGAGTTGCAATGGTGGGGTAAACAGTTGCAGCAGTACGGAGGATTGAGCTTTAGCCATATGCAACAGGCTGGCCGTTGGGATTTGGTTGCTGCAGGAAATGTTTACCGCGACGAGGGATACCGCTTGGGTGAGGATGAAAAAAGATACAGGGTGAATTTCAATACGCGCTATCGTTTTGAGAAAGTAAAAGGTTTGTATGCCGGCATCAATTCGAACTTCACTTTCAGTGAAGGAGGCAATTACTTGATTTGGCAAGACGACTCATCTGGCGCCTATTTGCCGAGTGGAGGATTGGATCCTACAACCACTACCATTAGTTTGTATGATACGCGCAGAGCAAGCGTCGATCCGTTCATCACCTATGCATCGGCCAACGGCTCTTCACACAAATTGAGAATGCGGTATTTCAGTTCTGATAATCGCAATAATACCAAGCAGGGTTCCTTCGCAACTTCTTATTATGCGGAATACCAGTATCAACGAAAGTTGGGAGAAAAGGCAACGCTCACCAGCGGAATAACCTCCACGCTTTATGACGTGAATAGCGAACTCTTTAACGACCACACCGCCTCCAATTACGCACTGTTCTTGCAGGCGGATTGGAAGCCCGGTAGATGGTCTTTCTCAATAGGTGGAAGGTTGGAGTCAAATCGAATAGATGACGATGCTAGTGAGACCTTACCCGTAATACGAAGCGGTGTGAATTTCAAGGCGGCTGAAAACACCCATCTGCGTGCTTCGTACGGACAGGGATATCGTTATCCGAGTATTGCAGAGAAATACACATCGACCAGAGTCGGAAGTATTGTGATTTATCCGAATGATAGTGTAACATCCGAAACCGGTCAAACGGCAGAGCTAGGCATCAAGCAGGGCTTCAGGATTGGCGGAGTTGAGGGTTATTTGGACGTTGCTGCTTTTTGGAGTGAATACAAGGACATGATGGAGTTTACATTCGGAAAATACGGCACCTTCACCGATCCTTTTTTTGGCCTGGGTTTCAAGTCGAAAAACATTGGAAATACCCGCATTACCGGATTTGAAATCGAAGCAGTAGGGGGTGGGAATATTGGAAATACCCCGTTGACTTTCATGGCTGGATTCACCTACATTGAGCCAATCGCTTTGGATTACGACAAAGCCAAGGCAGAAAATGAAAACACAGCCGACTTCAATATCCTAAAGTACCGTTACCGTAGGGTTTTCAAAGCAGATGTAGAGGCTAAGCCGGGGAAATGGATACTAGGGTCTAGCGTGCGATACAATAGCTTCATGGATAACATTGACAAGTTTTTCGAGGAAACCATTCCTGGTATCAAGGATTACCTCAGCTTCCATAATTATGGCGATTGGGTTTTTGATGCGCGAGTTGGTCAACAGCTAAATAAGAGTTTCCGCGTCATGTTCATCGTGAGGAACATGTTCAACCACGAGTATGCCGGCAGGCCTGCCGACATGCAGCCTCCGCGAAATTTCATACTGCAGCTTAGTGCCAAATTCTAATTAGTCCCTTCCCGCCAACAAAATCCTGCCTTCCCGTACCATCTCGCGGTATGAAAGATTGTTGTCTAGGTATTCCTGATACACGCGTTGGTCGTGTTGACCTTCGAAACCAATGCCGTTTGAAAGCCTGAAAAGATAACTGTCATAAACGGCGGGTAAGTGTTCCAGTATTTTTTTCCTGCGATGATTACGCGCTCCGAGAATCACAGCGTCTTTCCAATCGTCGCACCCGGGTAGCTCGATTTTTTCGGTAGCACGGTTCAAGGTCCTTAAAGCCTCCTGTAGTTCGGTTTCGCGTCCAACAGATTCGGGTCGCATTTCAACCGACTCGAAACTTCGCTGTAGACTCTTGCTTTCGAAGGTGCGAACGAAAAAGTCCATAGTCTCGAAATTCAAATACAAATCGGGCAAATTTTTTGAAAAATGCAAATCCTGGAACTCATGCAGTTTTCTATGGTGTTTCTTGTATGCTTGGACGTATTTCCGCTCTTCATCACCTTTCATATCAGGCAACAATTCGAGATGGTCCAAGCCGCTGAATCCTTTGTTGAATCGATACCAGGCGGGTGATAAGTCATGGCCATTGCCTCGGTTCCTGTACATGTCAAAGTCCTGCCATCCATAAAGCCAGTTCTTTACTTCGAACATGTCCGACTTCACATATTCCATGTAGTGGTTCAGCTCTGTGATAGTAACAGGTTCCAAGAAGGGGCACAAGGAGATGTTGTGTTCCCAACAGATGAAATCTCGGGTAACTTCCACGCCTTGTAACTCTGATAAACCTGCCCTCCAGGATGTTTGTAGTCTGAAAAGTTTCAGTTGCTGTATCTCCCAAAGGCAGTTCCAAGCCGTTTCGTGGTAAATCAGTTCTTCGCTGTTGGACTTGGCAACCATGC
>JBKDSL010000245.1:0-3173 GCA_046340555.1 Bacteroidota bacterium | reverse complement strand
CGGTGCAATTACCAATGCTTGTATTGCCTACCAGAGCCTGAATTCCATCAAGGTTGTGCCAGTCATTCGGGCGACCGTATGTCGGCGGAGGAGATTGTATCCATCGCCTCGAAATTCGTATCACTCGGCGTAAATAAAATACGCCTAACGGGTGGCGAACCTCTCATCCGAAAGGATGCAGGCGATATCATGTTAGCATTAGGAAGACTCCCTGTGAAACTTACATTGACCACCAATGGCTCACGCATCGACCATTTCATCGATATCATGCACGAGGCGGGAGTAAAGTCGGTTAACGTTAGTCTTGATTCGCTTCGCAAAGAGAATTTCCACAGACTCACCTTGCGTGATGATTTTGAAAAAGTGAAATCCAACATTGATTTGCTGATAGCACAAGGATTTGAGGTGAAGGTAAACATGGTGGTGATGAACGGATACAACGACCATGAGGTTGTTGATTTTGCAAAGTGGTCACAATCACAGCCGGTGCACATCAGGTACATTGAGTTCATGCCATTTCCTGGAAATCGTTGGAGACCCGAGAAACTTATAAGCTTACAGCAGATACTTGATATGATAGAGTTGGAGTCGGGTAAATTGGAGAAGTTGGATGACGGACCTCATGACACCACTCGTAAATACCGAATTCCAGGAGGCAAGGGAACTGTGGCTGTAATAAGCACTATGAGTGCGCCTTTTTGCGATGGCTGTAACCGTTTACGCCTTACGGCGGATGGCAAGATGCGCAACTGCCTATTCTCTAAAACAGAAACCGATTTATTGGGACCGTATCGAAACGGGGATGATATCATTCCGTTTATCCATCAATGCCTGCAAGGAAAACACAGGCAACTTGGGGGAAATAGCGGTCCGGAATGGGGCTTGCATGAGACGGAAGAGCAGCGCAGGACCATGATGGGAATTGGCGGATAGACAAGCAAAAACCGACTAAGCAAAACCTATTGGTAAATTTTGCTTAGAATGCTATCGCCAACAACATACCTGTAATGACTGATCTCGTAATAGTTGAACTTGTTATCGGTGATGGAATTCTTTCCTGAAAAATCATACAAATGATCACCAAAAACCTGTTTCAAGACCCTCATATCGGCTGGATTGAATTTTGTTTGATCGTATAAGGGACTCAACACAACTTTGAATTTGGTTTTGTTTTTGTCCAAAAGCCTTCTTATTTCACGAAGCATGAATTCGTGTTCAGGATTTATAAGTTGGACTGAATCCGTTTTTTCTCCGGTTCTTTCATAAAAGATATTTGAACGCTTAGCGTAGTAAGCATTTTCGTTCGCTTTCAACTCCTCTTCCTGATCAAGGATGATTGTTCCATTGGTGATAGTGTCGTAAACAACTCTTCTGTTCTCAATGTAAACAGACATGAAGGGCTTGTAAGCACCTAAAATTTGGAAAGCGTAGTAGTTAAATAGGAATTTAGGACTGAAATAGGCTCGCACGAATTCATAATGAAACGCCATGCTGCTTTCGCCGGAAGTGGCCGGATGTTTGATGTACAGATGTCCTTCGTGATTGGCTTCATGCCTGAAGGCGAAATCCCTGCATAGGACAATCAACGCGTTTTTCAATTCTATCTTTTCCGAATCAAGATATTTCAGCTTATGGTAAATTCCGTAGACAGACTCACCTGCGGCATCAAAGACAAAAACACCCCTGTCAGCATCCACGTATCGACCCCAAACTTCAGGACGATAAGCCATGGTTCGGGAGCTGCCAAAAATGAACGAGTTGTATTTATGCTTGGGATATTGCTTGATGAACATGGCTGTGGAAACGAAATCCCGATTGGTGAACACCCGTGAATATGAGTAATCATCATAAGGCTTCAAAACTTTGAAAGGATCATTGTACACATAAAGCAACAAGAATACCGCCAACAGGACCAGAATCGGAGTCAAGAACCTAAGCAATTTTTTCAAAAACGGTTTCATGGCTTCAGAATTGGAAATAAATAAATTCCTGTTCCTCGCCAGCAAAAACGAAAATGGCGATTATGATCAGATAGTACATACTCCAACGTAACAGGCGAGGCCACTTCAGTCCCAAAGTCGATATGGCATATTGGTTTTCCCGACCTATCCATTCAACCAACATGAAAATACCGGTGAGGCCCAATATCAACATAGCCTTCCCAATCTTTGGGAACTCTGGAATGGCGAACAATGTAGGCGAGCACATTTCAGCAATAAAATCAACGGCATGGCTCAAGTCAACTGCGCGGAAAAATATCCATGCGAAAGCAGCCATCAAAAATGTGGTGATTATGGAAAATGACTCTTTGATTGTTGGTAAAAATCTGCCCTTTGCAACTATGTCCATATTGTTTCGATTGGTGCCTGAAATGATGGATGGCATGATATATATTGCATTGAGCAACCCCCAAACAATGAACGTCCAATTGGCTCCATGCCAAAAGCCGCTAACTAGGAATATGATGAAAGTGTTTCGAATGCTCATCCACTTGCCTCCCTTGCTACCACCTAGCGGAATGTACAAGTAGTCCTTGAACCAAGAAGAAAGTGAAATGTGCCAACGTCTCCAGAATTCAGCAATGTCGCGGGAGAAATACGGAAACGCGAAATTCCGTAGTAGCTCTATACCGAATAGCCTGGCCGTACCCAATGCGATATCTGAATATCCAGAGAAATCGCAATAGATTTGGATAGTAAAGAATATAGCTCCCAAAACATGGGTGCTGCCATTGTAGCTTGCCGAGCTATCGAAAATCATATTGGCAAATTCCGCACAGTTATCGGCTATGACCACCTTCTTGAACAAACCCCATAATATTTGCCGTAGGCCATCGACCGCCTTGGCATAATCAAACTCCCTTTTTTTCCTGATTTGTGGCAGAAGGTGTGTGGCTCTTTCTATTGGACCCGCTACAAGCAATGGGAAAAAACTCACGAATACAGAGTAGTCAATAAAATTCTTTTCAGGTTTGATTCGATCCTTATACAAATCAAAAACGTAAGAAAGACCGTGAAACGTATAAAAGGAAATGCCAACTGGTAGTATCACTTCCAAGGTGGCAGGATTACTTTGAATTCCTAAAAGAGCCAATCCATCAGCAAACGAACTGACGAAAAAATTGTAGTACTTGAAAACCCCCAGGAAACCAAGATTAATGATGACGCTGATCC
>JBKDSL010000244.1:0-12198 GCA_046340555.1 Bacteroidota bacterium | reverse complement strand
AGATCTTTTTCAGCAAAACGGTTACATATCCGCCAATATGAATTTCACAGGGACCGTTGCCGGGAAGACCGTTCCAATAAAACGACTGTTGCTAAGAGCTGGAGATGCTGAATGGAGTTCTAAGATGGTAGTTTTCCATGACCCCAACAAGCCGTTGACCTATCAAACGTCTTGGTACACCCCTGAGGGCGAAATAAAGCAGCCCCAAACGGTAATGGCATCCAATTATATTTTTCTAACGCCACCGGTTAATCCTAACCCGCCGGCAAAGCAAATTCAAGAAAACACATCGCCAACCGAAAAATTTACTCCTTCTGAACCGGATCCGATTCAAGCTCCGCCCGCAGAGAACTTTATTCCTTCTGAACCGGATCCGACTCAAGCTCCGCCCACAGAGAACTTTATTCCAACTGAACCGGACCCGAACCAGGCTCCGCCCGCAGAGAACTTTATTCCAACTGAACCGGATCCCAATCAGCCAAATTCGAATCAGCCGGTTAATGCAGATCCTAATAAGTCAAACCCCAAATGATTTACCGAAAAAATTAATAAAATCAACAAACTCATAAACCCAAAAACAACATGAAAATTATTAAACGAAGCATTACGCTTCTAGGGCTTTTATTTGCTGTGCATGTAAATACGCAGGCTCAGCAGATTGATGATAACTCAATCACTAATCTTGTTTTAAAGGATGGGACTACAGTAGTTCTTTACCAAGGTCTGCCTGCTGAATTGAAATCATTAGATGCCAATGGAAATCCTAAAGCAAATCCTGCGCATGATTGGTATTACTTGCCCACAAACCTGCGGTTAACCTCCAGGCCCGATGGGGTGCCGGAATTTTTGTTTACAAAATTCACAACGGAAAAGAGCTCAGGCCCAAGCGGCGCAATCATGCACTTTCTGATGAAGTTCGGTTTGACACAGGATCAACAGGCAGAACTACAAAAGATGTTGGTAGACCGTACCAAGGATTCTCTGGCAGTATTGAAGGGTCAGATTCAATTACAGACCGATGATGAAGGCGGATCCTTTCAGATCATATCAGCCACATTATCGGACAAGTCGATGGCTACTTCCATTGTAAATGGTCGTGCTCCATTGCTTGAAGGCGGTAAAACGGCGGTTGCAACACGTTTGACAGCGGATGGTGCTCAATTGTTGGCCTCCACATTTGAAAAAGCCAAATCCATAACCGACCTGTCTATTTCTTTAAATTACAAGTATATTACTACCATACCTGCTTTTAAGGCAAAGTTTGTTTACGACTGGAAAAGAGTTAGAGGGGTTCTCGATTCATTAAGTAACAGCAAATCAAAAACCAGTGTCGGAGTTAATCTATTCGGATTGGTAGGCGGTTCATATAGTGATATCTCCGAAAACAGTTTTCGGCAGTTGATTGATACACTCATGGAAAAGAAAGCCGTCTATATGGAAATCCGTGAGTCAGGCATTACCGATGAAAGAATGAATAAGATAAGAGAGGCATTCATGCAGATGTTCTTGAACTCTTTTACCACAGCTTCTGTAAAGCCACCAATGCCCGAAGTAAAAGGTCCTAACGATAAAGGTGATAAGGATCCAGGTAAGTATGGCCCGGATGTAAATGAAGTTAAAGGCGACTTATCTATGGTAAGCGTAAGTAATTCCAATGTTGATATTAAAAGCACTTTTAAAGCAAAAATTGAGCAAGGAACCACCGAGATAATAAACGTTGATTATGCCCTTCCAATTGTGCGTGAGTTTAGTCTCGTAGGAAATTTGGCCGAATGGTACAACGCCGTTCGCGACAACAAATCCTGTGTAAATTCAGTTAACCTCAATGATCCTTTTTTCCAGTACCGCGACATTCGTTTCATTATGGACTTGGAAGCAAAGGAGATGTTTGAAAAGGAAATAAACTACGTAACTATCAATGCGCGCAAGACCCGTTCAGTAGGCAATAGTTTCTCGGACAGGGTTACAATGGATTTGAAATACTTCAATGAAAAGGGAATTACCGCAGCCATGCAATATGCCCGTGGTGAAGATACCAATCCTGATAATTATGAATATATGACCCAATGGAGCCTTCGCGGAGGAAAATTATGGCCCGCTAACCCGCAATGGGAAGAAGGAAAATGGGAAGGCGTTACATTGCTTCCTCCATTGATGCCGCGAACAATCGAATTTGAAGGGACCATTGATGAATTAAAAGCCGCTAATATTACCCGTGCCACGCTACAAGTGCGTTACCTCAAATTTGGAGAGGAAGTGGAGGAAAACATTTCTGTTTCCGTTGTCAAGGGCGAGCCTATAGTTTCCAAACAAATCTATATGGATCGTGAAACCAAGGGTTATGCATATCGCATTATATACAACAACAAGGAGTCGGGCAAATTGGCAACGGATTTCGTTTCTAAAATCAACGACTTTTATGTGTATGCCGTAATTCCAGAGGCCTTTAAAGACAAGACATCCGATGGATTTAAAAAGGGACTTGAGGTCGCTTCCAAAATCAGTGAAACCCCTGCCGGAGGTAAGGTTACAGCTGGTCAGGTACTGAATACTTTCCGCGAAATCTTCGGAAAGGTGAATAACATTAAGTAAACCGATTATATCAATCAACAATGAAGCTCAAATATGTATTGGTGATGTTGGCCATTGGTGCCGGGTCTGTTAACGTTTCACAAGCGCAGTACGATCCGGATTATATTGCCGACAAAGACTCAACCAATGAAGGCGAAACCGCAGCTGCAAAAGCCCCTGGAGGAGGAAGTAACTTCTTCAGCGGGTTTTCTTCAGGGTATTCGGGATCAGCGCCGAAGGTAACCGCCCAATCATACAAGCTTGGGTTTTCTTTGGGAAAGGACGGCGCCAACTATTGGGAGCTAAACCTGTTCAACTCCGTACCCACCGTATCACCTTCTGCTACCGATACGGTTGAGTATGTGAGTAACGATCTGCGAAAACAGTTCGGCGGACTTGCCAATTTTTCTTTGTCCAAGACGGCTTATTTCGGTTACGGTGGCGACCGATCGGTTCGGGATGTGAAAGGTTTCCAAACCGATTTCCGCTTCGGGGTGAAACTGGTAGACACTCCAAACCGAAGAGCAGGAAGCGACTTCCTGATTCCTGTGTTTCAAAGCACATTCGACGTCAGGTATCTCATACCACTGATCAACGCTCGCAAAGCAACGGATGAAAGAACGCGCGTTGACATCAAAAAAAGCATGGTTGGAAACCTTTCGTTCCGCGTTTCTGGATCGTTTATGTCTATCATCAACACCACCACCTACGACCTTTACTATGCAACCAAGCAAGGCATTTTGCCCAATCCGAACTTGTTGGTTGTAACACCCGAGATGCGGTTTTATGTGACCAACCAGATTGATTTCGGCGTGGGGTATTCGTATAACAATTACGATTTCCTATCGAATGCCGTTTTCTTTTCCATTAGCTACGGAACCCCAAAGTCGAGTAATTGATGCAATTGTTTAAAGGTCCAATGGTAAGAATAAAGTTTATGCGAGTTATTGCGCTCAGCCTGTATATCGGGTATGGATATGCTGGCTATGCACAGGATAACCGCAACTTCAGTAAACTGAAAAATGCCGATTTACGACAATGTCCAGGATCGAACCATGATGTGGTGAAAAACATCAATCGGGATCTTGGTGCGAGCGGACTGCCGGCATGGGGATCGCCTATGGGAACCGCAAATACCGTCTCAGAACCATCTATAGACCGCTTCACCATAACCGAAGACCGTGAGATGGAATTCACGGGTGAAATCAATTTCTCGGGTTTGAGCCAAGGTACCATGAACGTGGTCGTTTCCGACATGAGTGGTAAAGTTCAAAAGGAGGTTAACCCGGTAACTTTGAATGTGGATGGCACCTCGGGCTTATTGGATGTGAAATGTAAGTTGAACACCATCGGCCTGGAACCGAACACGCCCATCCAATCGGGGTATATCAAACTCGAATTTCAACCATCAGGTGCGGGAGTGGGTAAAACATTTTGTTTCATCCTACCCAAAAAATGGAAAGTTCTTCAACGAAATGAAGACATCACCATCAATATAACTGCCCAGCCATTCAAAACTTCCGAGAAACTCATCGGAGGTCCGAATGTGCTTCCGGTTCCAGGTGGAACCGTCATGGCTCAATCCATCACGAACGTAGGCATGAAGCCCGAAGATGCGGTCAGTAAAGCGGCCCCTACGAATGCGGCGCCAGCAAAGGGGCCTACCAAAACACCTGCAGTATCACCTAATACCATAGTATCTGGTGGCGCTCAAAAGGATTCATCGAAGTATTATCCTCAAGGTGTTGCTAACAGGGCCGTATCCTTGTTCGGTCTTATTCGGTCAGATGTGGAATTTACAAACCCTGCGGACATTTCTCCTATTCTGTTTTCCAACATCTATTACGACAAAAACCCATTGTCGGGCATATTTTACTACATGCCTAACTCCTATAATCTAAATTGGGATGCACAATCGGGCTTCCAATTCAAAACCATCTACAACAAGGGAACTGAAACCAGCGACGGGACGGTTAACATGACGGCTACTTTGAACCCGGGCGTATCAGCAAATGAATCCGGATTCATAAACGAATTCATGGCGGCCTATTCGAAAAGCAATCCGGAAATCAAGTTCAAAGACCTTACAGCCATTTTACCGCAAAACCCGAAGATTTCCCTGGAAGGTAATCTTCAAAACCTCTACGGTATTAAACCCGAAAACATCTCGGTTTCCTCGTCAACATCCATTTACGATCCTATTACAGCTTCTTGGTCGGCGAGCACCGATGCTGCCAATGAAATCTTGACTGCGCTCGGACAAGGTGTTGGAATAACCGGCGATATGTCGTTCAAGACGGATGATGATGGCGAGATTGGATTTACGCTTCCTGTCAAAATCGGACTGGCCAACAATTACAATTTTGGAAAAATAAACCTGAAGCAATCGAATTATCGGACCGAAGCCTTCTCGAACAAATTCCCTTATCCCATCCAATTGACCTATTTGCATGTGATGATTTTCAACGAGGTCAATGGGAAATTCATACCGTGTGTTTATACCTGGTCGCTCGGCAACAAAACCGTATTGTCTAAGTCGAAGATCAAAATTGATGCTACTGCCGTGCCTGGTTGGATCGACAATGATCCGCGTGTAAAAAAGATTTGGGTGGAATACGCGCTGCAGCCTTGTATGTCGTGCACGGAGGAAGTAGTCAACCAAATCAGCAGCGGTTCGTCAGGCGACCGCTCCAGGGTTGTAAAGATCAATTCCATGGGATTGATTCGCAAGTACAACGTAAGCTTCATGAAAGTCGTTGTCCGTTCACGTTTCTTGGATCCCAAGACGAAAATGCCATTCGAGCGGTCTTTCACCATTGATAGGGACAATACCGACTTTGAAGCGGGTCCTTTTTATGTTTGGAATGAAAGAGACTTGAGCTATGAATACAAAGTGATCATGCTGAATGATGAAAAAACATACGAGGGAAATGCATGGATACCTTCCAAAGGATATGAGTTATATGTCAACAAAGACATTCTAAAAAGATGTCTCGGCGACAACATGCCTGCTACTCGATAACCTGCCTATCTGATAATACCACGAATGCCACGATTTAAAAAAATAATCACACTCATTTTCTGCATGACTGCTGGAGGCTTTTCAGCTTGCGCCGGATTGGTGTTGGATTATATCGGGGTTTTCAATGAAATGGCCGTTTATCGAGACCATTCCAATCAACAGTTGTACTATTATACGCCAGGTAAAATCAACTTGGCTTCTTCCATTCCGGGTAAGCCCGATGTCAAATTTCTTCAAATGCGTTACAGTGGCTCACAGGCCACTGGCGACCAAGGCAAGTTTCTTTTCAAAAGCCTGCTTCAATTCCGGGTGAATTTTGAAAAGATGTCATTATCGACCCTTGACTCCATCCGCAAGGTAGCAGCTATTCCGATGGCCGCCCGATTCGAGATGTTGCCCATCCAAGACGTGAAGGCTGCGTTGGTGTATGCGCCAGTTGAAAACCCTGCTCAATCAAACAGAGCGGATGGTTATTTGGAAAATGAATCGGATGAAGCAGCTGCTGAAAAAGGATTTGCATGGAATGAAAAAACATTTACTGTCAGCCTTGATAATGCCACCTCTCAGCTTTTCTGGGATGCGCTTGAAAAGGGCAACACCGTCATGAGTTTCAGTTATGAATATTATGTGCAGTGTTATATAACCGGAAAGGAAAGCATTTTGAACATTACTGCTGAGGGGTTGAACGCCGATTCGTTGCGTAGCAGTGTTGTCGGCGAATACCAGGAGCCGGATAGCATCAAATTCAAAAGCTCCAAAACAGCTGTTTACTCCAACACCAGCACGATACGGTTTAATGCAAAAGAGCATCCGGAGTTGTTGGTTAAAATCGATATCAACGAATCGCGTGTGCCCCCGGATTTTCCAGTAATGGAAGTTCGTTGTTATGACTTTGACAACGGGTTGGCAGGAGACCTATATGCCAAGCGAATCGAAATTGAGGCGAGCGGCATGAACAACAATCCGGTTCTGCAAAAGACCACGTTCTACCATTACGAAAACGCGTATTGTAAAAGCATAAGGTTTCCTTATGCAGTAAAAATGGGATTGCCTTACCGATACCGTATCGTTCAGATATGGGAAGACGGCTCTCAGAAATATTCGCAATGGGTCGTTAGGAAAACATGGACCGGAATCATTGATATAACTAAAAACAATCTATAGAAATAAGTACTATGAAAAATGCAATCTTGTTCGTTTTGACATTAGCCGTATGGACTTCGGTAGGCGGCTGTAAGAAATATGATCCAGGTGATGATGTATGCCCGGCATGTCCTCGTATCACCAATATTGTTCCTAGTCATGCGAAGGGCGGTGACATCATCACCATAAACGGAACCAATTTCAATCCGAATTTCAGCGAAAACAAGGTCACCATCAACGGTAGGGTGGTTTCAACCGATTCGTTGCTCAGTGGAACCTCCGAATACATAAAGCTATTTGTTCCTAAAAACTGCGGTTCGGGCCCTGTAACCATCGATGCTGACCCTGAATTGACGTTTGCTGGAGCCAGTCCTATTTTCACATACGACTACAAATTCACCGTTTCGCATTACGCGGGAAGCGTTTTAGGAGAAACCGGTTTTTCCAACGGTCAGGATACCAACGCGCGGTTCTTCATCAATTATATGGCCATGGATTATGAGAATAACATTTTTGTAATCGATTCATCAGGTCAAACAATCAGGAAGGTTGCGCCGCCACTGGGCAATTTGGGATCCACCGTAACCTCTGTTGGGAATTATCCTGGAGGGGGATCAGTGGGAGGAATTTGTATATCAGGCGACTTTATTTACGTTGTAGAACGATCTGGGCAGAATAGGATCTACAAAGCCAATAGAAACACCTTCCCTTAAAGTTTTACAATGTTAAATCCAAACAATCCAATTACAGGCGTAGAGCTTTATAATTTGACTGCCGCGGGTGGATTTCTTTTTGCAACGGCTCCTTTCCAGAACAAAATCATGAAGTTTGATCTGCAATCCACCTCGTGGGTCAATTACACAGGATCAGGATTAGCCAATACGGTAGACGGCCCTGTAGCATTTGCAGGATTATCCAAGCCATGGGGCATCTGCTATAATCAAGCGGAGAACGCACTTTATTTTAGCCAGACTACTCCGTTGGGGTCTGTCCGGAAAATTGATTTGCAATCTGAATTTGTAAGCACCATAGCTGGAAACCCGGTGTCCATCGCATACCTCGAAGGTGATTTGTTTCAAGCAAGTTTTTCAACACCACTCGATTTGGCATCAAACTTGCAAGGCACCGTGTACATCAACGACAAAGGAAACAGAAGGGTGGCGCGCATATATGAAAACAGGATTGTTACCGTGGCTGGCACAGGTGCCTTTGGTTACCAAGATGGCAACGGACCCACACAGGTTTCCTTCGAAAACGAATTCAAGGGAATTGTTATCAGCAGCAATGGAGACGCATTTGTTGCCTCAAACTCCTGCATCCGAAAAATCACCGTTGAATAAATAATTAACACAACTAAACCCCTAAATCCATGAAATCTATTTCAATTACCTTACTACTGTGTTTTTCCTTTGGATTGATACAGCGAGCAAATGCACAAGATAATTGTGAGACCTTAACAGCCAAGGTGAATGCATTGTACCTTCAATTAAACACCCAAAAAAACACCCAAAACAATTGTGTAATGCAAAAAAACGCGGCTACCGAGTCATGGAAGGCTGCAAAAAACAGAAGGGATAAAAACGGTATGGCAACCGCTGAGTTAGCAGCGAATAGCGCTGAGCAGCAATGGAAGGCGGCTGGAACCGAGATCGATAAAACAAATAGAAGCATTAAGTTAGCTGAGGATAGACAAAAAACGGTTTGTAAGAAGGAAAGGGCTGCCGCAGGAAATGTTAATCGCCCTAACGATGGCATTCCTTCAATGAATATCATGAGCGTGGGTTGGTATCCGAAAGGAACTACAACAACATTGAACGGGAGTGTTTACGATATAGGCGGATTTACTGAACAGCAGCGGATTAGTTTAAAGGGCACATCCGATAGGTTTAGCTTACAAACTCGAACGAATGATGAATATCTGAGAATTAAACCGGTTGCCGATAAAAATCTTCTTACAAAATCGGTTGAAACCAGTGGTTCAACATCAATTGCAAATCCTACTGCTCAAAAATCATTGCCACCACCTCCATCAACTCCACCCGCAAGCGGTGTTATGCCTCCTAAGCCCACCGCTCCTAAATCTGCGGCTGTTGGCACGGTAGCACCTACACCTGCTACTACAACGTCGACTCCCCAAGCGCCTCCTTTACCATCTACAGCTCCACCTGCTACTACAATGTCGACTCCCAAAGCGCCTCCTTTACCATCTACACCTCCTCCTGCTACTCCAAATACGCCGTCAACATCGCCCAACACGATCGTACCACAAAATGAAGCACAGAAAAAGGAATTGGAACTTCGACAGATGCAAACGGCTGAGGCCATCAAGAACAAGCAAGCCCCTGCCACAACACCATCCCCATACAGTTCCTTTGGAACGGCTCCTGCTTCTGCCACCAATCCTTCGTCTGCAACAACCTCGAATCCTGCAGCTGGTACATCCCCCGCTGCTACCCCTGTAACCATCCACCTACCACCTACTGGCGCGCAAACGCCTGCACTTTCCAACACGGCTCCTGCTTCAGCCACCAATCCTTCGTCTGCAACTGTCTCGAATCCTACGGCAGCACCCAAAACCGGAGGGTATGGTAGCAATGCATCAACAACTACAACAAGCACACCAGCAGCTAGCTCAGCGCCTTCAATCAGCGGCGCCCAAAGCTATAGCATACCCGGTGTTGATATGTCTATGTTAACGATTCAACAGCAAAAGCGTGTTAAAGACGATTGTGGAAATGATGCAGGCTGCGCCAACCGATGGATTGCCAATTTTAAAACCACCAATGGTTTAAGAGATGTAAAACGGGAACAACAAATAAAACAAAGCAGGCAGGATTCCCTGGATGCAGTATACAAAAATTCCGGACCGGTGAAAAAAGCCTGGATGGTATTAAGTAAGGCTAATCAGGAAGATGTAGCCTATATAATGTCTGGCTCAGTCCCGATTCTAAAAGAAGATTTTCAAAAATTATGCATAAAGGAATCCAGCACAGAAAATTACAATTTTATTGAAATATGGCTTAAGCAAAGACAATTCAATAATGTGACGAAAGAGTGGTCCCAGGCCACTTACAACAGGTTTATTGGAGCAAAGCCGTCAGCTTCCCCGTTTGACGGGGCGCCCGCACCAATGAATCTTGGTGCAGAAGAATTGAAACTAGTAAATAGGGACATTGAAACGAATGGGTATGTTTCCTTTAATACATATGAAGCAATATACCAAAGCATCAGGAAGCTTTTTCAGAATGACACCTACAAACGTTGGAAAGATATGGTGGAAAAAAACGAACGATAACTGCTTGTCATACATATGACACAAAAAGAGCCCTGCAATTTGCGGGGCTCTTTGCTTTATGTGGGGCATATGCTATTCATACAAAGCCAGTATCAATTTCGGCTTTCTGAAATAGGGTCAACTGTTTACAGTTTAATTGTGGAGGCCGCCTTTCCGAAAGTGTAAGAATCAACCTATAAAGTCACTCACCTTTTTTGCTAGCTCCAGGCTTGCATTTCCCTTTACCGGGATTGACGTTTCCCCAATCCAAACCCAATCGGTATTGAATCTGGAAACATGGGAAACGCCAACAATATGCGAGCGGCTTATCCGACAAAAGAGGGGTTCGGGTAGTCGTTCCAGTATTTCCGTCATAGTTGATCGGCAAATGATTTTGCGGTCTCCTGAAAAATGCAGCGAAACATAATTGTCTTCACTCTGAAGGAACAAGATATCGGCCGTATGCACTTTATGGAACTTATTTCCATCCTTGATGAGAAGGAATTTATGTAGGCGGATGCTGTTATGGGCCTGTTGATGTTTACTGATTGCAATCTCAATGGATGTGAAGAGGTCTTCCTTATTGAAGGGTTTCACCAGATATGCATCCGGTTTGGAAACCTTTGCCCTGTTCACAGTGCTAGGGTCGCTATTGGCAGTTAAAAAAATCAGTGGCAAGTCGTGAAATTCCCTTACATGCAACGCCAAGTCGATGCCGTCTTTTTGTCCGCCAAGGTTTATGTCTACCAATAATAGATCGGGTTGATCAGCTTCAATCATCTCTAATCCCAGTTGAAAGCTGGAAGCTGGTTTGGCAACCTCGTATCCCAATTGCTGCAACGTTTGTTCAATCGTAGCGGCAATGATCATTTCGTCTTCTATGATGCCTATTTTAATCGTACTCATTTGCTCAATATTGTGGTAGTGCGAACGGGGATACTAAGGGTTTTCAATGGTTAACTTCTCTTTTCCGCATTCATTACAGACTTCACGGATGGCATGACCGCTGCGGCCTAAAAGCAAAGCAACCAGTTTGTCCATAAAGGTCAGTCGTTTTATAGTGATTTTGCTTCCACATATCCGACATGGTACCTCGCTTGGATTTTCCAATATCGTTTGGCTATTCGATTTCAATTGAATCATTCCACAAACTAAGAAAAATCCGATTAACGAATTTGCAGCATGGGATGAACTCGATGTTTTGAGGGACAAGACAGGGGGCTGTAATAAAATCAACCCTTTTTCTCCTTTCGCAATTCAGAACCAAGGAACTTAATGGTGAACTTGCTTCCATGGTCAAACTCGTAATGTGCAGCGCCCATCAATTGTTCCGATAGGCCTGTGATGAGTTTTAGGCCCAATGTTGAGGGCTTTTTCAAGTTCAACGAACCTTCTAACCCTTTTCCATTATCCTTGTATTCCAAAGTGAAGCTTCCTTTGGAATTTTCTCTCAAGGAAATGGATATTACGAGGTCATCGCTGCCATTGATAGCATATTTGCAGCTGTTGGTCAATAATTCATTCAAGATTAAACCAAGCGGTACGGCGGTGTCAATATCCAACAAAACATCGGGAATGTCGATGTTTGATTTTAGTTGGTTTTGCTTATCAACGAATAACCCCCCCACTTGTTTAACGAGGTCGATTACAAAACTATTGAAGCGTATACTCCCCAACTCGTCGTTTTGATATAGGTTTTGATGAATCAATGCAATACTGCTTACGCGGGATTGACCTTCGTTGAAGGCCTTCACCGCCTCCGGGTCTTTCACCTGGGCTTGCTGCAGTTGCAAAAGTCCACTGATGACTTGCAGATTGTTTTTCACGCGGTGGTGAATTTCCTTAAGCAGGATTTCACGGTCGCTTAAGGCAGAAGTTAGGGAGCGGGTCCTTTTCTGGACTAGTTCTTCCAACTTGCGCTTTTCCTTCAGCACCCTTTTGTTTCGGTTCCTATAATAAAGGAACATCCCTAATGGAAGCAATGACCCGCAAAAAACAAGAAACCAGGGTTTCAGGTAAATTGGTTTTTCTACGTTTATAGGAATGGTGATTTGGGATTTCAACCAACCTCCTTTTTCGGTCTGTGCTTTGATGACTATGTTATATTTTCCGTAAGGTAGTCCGCTAACAAGTATGTTGTTCAGGTCGGTGTAGTTCCAGGTATTGCTGACGCCCTCAATCTTATAGG
>JBKDSL010000243.1:0-9858 GCA_046340555.1 Bacteroidota bacterium | reverse complement strand
CTAGGTGGCATTCTCAGTCCCGTTGATGGCATCGGTCCCGAGCAATTGAATATCCAACAACTGGTTTCACGGGTTGAGTCGGGCGAGGTTACCGAAGTGATCATGGCCTTAAGTACAACCATGGAAGGGGACACAACCGTTTTCTATATATTTAAAAAGCTACAGCCTTTCCAGGTAAATGTAACTACCATCGCACGCGGTGTTGCCATTGGTGGAGAAATCGAATATGCTGATGAAGTTACACTGGGCCGTTCCATCTTGAACCGCACACCATACGATAGCGCTTTCATCCGTTGATGCTATGAAACTATCGGTAGTCATTGTCAATTACAATGTAAAGCACTTCCTGGAGCAATGCCTTTTATCCGTGCAATCTGCCACCAAAGGTTTGGATGCCGAAGTGTTTGTCGTGGATAATGCTTCCTCGGATGGATCTATCGAAATGGTACAAATCCGCTTTCCGGATGTTAAGTTGATAGCCAATCGCGATAACGTTGGCTTTTCAAAGGCAAATAACCAAGCCATGTTGCTGTCGAAAGGCGAATATGTTTTGCTGCTGAATCCCGATACAGTGGTAGAAGAAGATACCTTCACCAAATGTGTTTCCTTCATGGACAGCCATCCTGATGCTGGAGGCTTAGGAGTAAAGATGATCGACGGCAAGGGAAATTTCCTGCCTGAGTCAAAACGCTCGTTGCCAACACCTGCAGTAGCGCTTTGGAAAATCTCGGGGCTTTCATCCATTTTTCCGAAGTCTAAGACTTTTGGTAAGTACCACTTAGGCTATTTGAGTGAGAACGAAACACACGAGGTTGAAATATTGGCGGGCGCATTTATGATGATGCGTAAATCAGTTTTAGATAAAGTGGGTTTGTTGGATGAGACCTTCTTCATGTATGGCGAAGACATTGACCTCTCTTATCGTATCATAAAGGGAGGTTATAAGAACTATTACTACCCTGGCACACGCATCATCCATTACAAAGGTGAAAGCACTAAGAAAAGCAGTGTCAACTATGTGATGGTGTTTTACAAGGCAATGGTTATTTTCGCTCGTAAGCACTTTTCCTCCCAACACGCTTGGTTGTTCTCTTTGCTGATTCACTTGGCCGTTTATCTGCGTGCTGGTATGGCGATCGTAAACCGTTTGGTGAAATCGGTGGCGCTGCCACTGATGGATGGCGCGTTGTTGTTTGCTGGCATGTTTGCCTTCAAAATGTATTGGGAAACCGTTGTGAAGGGGCTCGATTATCCGCCGGTATTCATGTGGTTGGTGGTTCCGATATATGTATTGATTTGGATATTCTCCATCTATGTGTCCGGTGGTTACGACAGGCCCATGCGAATTTCCAAAGCGGTTAGAGGGGTGTTTTCCGGATCTATTTTCATTCTTGTCGTTTATTCGTTATTGAGCGAGGAGTATCGCTTTTCGCGCGCCATGATTGTTCTTGGTACGGTTTGGGCCACAGTTTCGATTGCATCCATCCGTTGGCTATTGGATGTGATGAATCTAGGTGGTTTCAAGTTGGAGACCAGCCGTAAGAAAAACCTGGTGATAGTTGCAGCTCCTCAAGAGGGATTGCGAGTGTTATCTATTTTACAACATTCGGGCTCCAAGACCAAGTTTCTCGGTTTTGTATCCCCGCAAAGGGCCAACGCAAAGGATTATGATGGTTATTTGCTAGGCGAGTTGGATGGCTTGGAAGACATTATTTCCATGTATGATGTGAATGAGGTTATTTTTTGTTCCCGCGACTTATCTTCCAATGAAATCATTTCCCGCATGCTTCAACTGAGCAAGCTTGATTTGGAGTACAAAATCGCACCTCCAGAGAGCTTGTTTATTATCGGTAGCAATTCCATAGACGATCAAGGCGATTTGTACCTTTTGGATGTGGATGCCATCACCTCTCCGTCTAACCGACGAAAGAAGCGGATGTTGGATGTGGGTGTTTCCTTCTTCTTTATATTAACATATCCCGTAATCGCATTTTTGACTAAAAAGCCGTTAGGATTTTTAAGGAACATATTCCAGGTGTTTTTAGGCAAGAAAACCTGGGTTGGGTTATCGCAAACAGCATCATCCAAAACCAAGAGTCCTATTCGTTTGGGTGTGCTCTCACCGGCCAATGCCGTAGCCTCTCCAGCATTAGACGAGGCCTCCACCGTTAGGCTGAATGAATTGTATGTGCGCGATTACCATCCGATTAAGGATTTCAAGATTATTTACAAGTCTATCACATATCTGGGAAGTTAATTCATTTCTATTACTTTCAAATGCATTTAACTGAAGAGGAATTGGTTTTGGTTCGTGAGTTCTTGGATTCCGAACATGATCGTTTCAATCGTGCTGATTTCATAGAAAGCGACCCCATAAGTATTCCACATCGTTATACACATAAGGAAGACCGTGAGATCTCCGGCTTCTTGACGGCAACCATATCGTGGGGCCAGCGCCAAGGTATTTTGAAAAATGCCATGCGAATGATGGAATTAATGGATGACCAGCCGCATGCTTTTCTGCTGGATTCTTCGAAGGTTGATTGGCAGCGTTTTTCCCGATATGTACACCGCACTTTCAATGGCTCCGATTCTATGCTGTTCATCGATTGCCTTTCGGTATTGTATCGAAAAAAGGGTGGATTACATCAAATTTTCAGCAAGTCATTTCAGGCAGCCAATGGCGACATGGGACTAGCGATTTCCAAATTTCGTTCTGAATTTTTCGGTGATAAATTGCCTGGTAGGACGGGGAAGCACTTTTCTGATCCAAATCGCAATTCTGCCGCTAAGCGATTGTGCATGTATTTGCGTTGGATGGTCAGGCTAGATAATCGAGGGGTTGATTTCGGTTTATGGTCCGACATTCCTACAAGTTCGCTGATGTGTCCTTTGGATGTGCACTCGGGTAGAGTAGCGCGCGGATTGGGGATTTTACAGCGTTCGCAAAACGATTGGAAAGCTGTTGAAGAGCTTTCGAAAAACTTGAGGATGTTTGACCCGATTGATCCCTGTAAATATGATTTCGCTCTTTTTGGAGGAGGTGTGTCAGAAAGGCACTCATAGGATATGAAATGGGATTTCTATATCAATGAAGCAAATACCGACTAATTGGTTATTTGTTTGATGAAATCGTATCGGCGATTTTGTTGAGCGAAAGAATGGTTAAGAATACCATTGTTCCTGGGAATACAACTAGCCACCATGCATCGAATTGCTCACGTGCTCCTGCCAATAATGAACCCCATGTTACAATATCTACCGGAACTCCTAATCCCAAAAACGAAAGCGATGATTCAGTGAGTATGGCTGATGCCGTGCAGGCTACCAAAGCCACTGAAATTACAGGGAGAGCGTTCGGCAATGCTTGCTTGAACATGATGCGCCAAGGTGATGCACCGCTTGATTTTGCAGATGCTATATAATCAGTGTTACGGATTCGCATGATTTCAGATCGGGTCATGCGCGCAATGTCAGTCCAATAGGTGAGTCCAATAAGCAAAATTATATTGGCCATGCTTGGCCGGGATACGGCTGCTATGGATATGATGATGATTAGCTTAGGCAGGGAGTTAACGATTTCAATTATGCGACAAATGAACCAATCGACTGGTAAGCTAACCTTGCTTCTGAAAAATGGCAAATAACTCAACAATAAACCAGGCAATGCACTGATTGCCACAACTGAAATGAATCCTATTATTGATGCTGTTGCTTGTAATGTAGCGGCTATAGTGGAAACAGGGATATCTGCTGTAATCAGATAGGTCCTAATGTTGAATCCATAAAACCAGGCAGGTAACAGTCCTATTGTAATGGTGATGGCTACACCCCTTGGAATAGTAATCCCTCGATCGCCGAAATATCCTGCCAGGCAGCCAAGCAGAATTCCGATGAAACCAGCGATTATGGTACAATATATACCTGCTGACAAGGATACGCGCGTGCCATGGATCAGGCCTGAAAGGATGTCTTCTCCACGTTTTCCTGTTCCTAGATGATGACGCTCCCAACCATTAAGCATCTTACGGGTTCCACCATCATCTTTAAACTGTGTTTGCCCTGGAGATTTGAATCCGGAGTTTTCGATGTCGGTTGCACCTGGCGCATAGCGAACAGGTGGCATAAGCACCGTAATGGTATCTGTGGTCATTACCGCAAGGTCTGCAAATCGCAAGTCTTGGTTGTAATAGGTTTCGCCAGAGAAGACTGGAAACCAAAATCCGCTATGGGTTTTTACGAATAGTGGTTTGTCGTTCGCAATAATGGAAGCGGTTAAAGAAATCAAAGCCAAAAAAATCAAAAACATAATTGCGGCTTTGAATGATCTGCTGTGGGAAACTTGGTGTGTTAGTGACTCAGTCATTTTCCGCTCCTTTCAGTTTTATTCTTGGGTCGGCAAAAGCGTATAGAATGTCTGCCACTAGAAATCCGGTCATGGTTAATAAGGCTGATAAGGTGCATACAGCTACAATCATTGGATAATCCCGATTGAGAACAGCTTGGACGGTTTCGAATCCCATTCCCGGTATATTGAAAATGGTTTCAATGATTACGGATCCGCCTACGGCCATTGGAAACACTTCGGAGAAAACAGTTATGGCAGGTGGTAGTGCATTTCGAAAAGCATGTTTGAAAGCAATTCTTGGCAGCGGCAATCCTTTTGCTTTGGCCGTACGAATATGGTCCTGCATCATGTTGTCGCGGATAGAGCTCCTGATGATTCTGGAAGTAAATGCAAATGATGCATAGGTGTAGCAACATATTGGCAAAATGAGGTAGGGGACAGTGGCAATAAGTTTCTCCCATAATCCGATTTCTTTCGGAAATCCACCAGGAGGCATTACTCCAGACGCTGGGAACCATTGAAGTGCATCGGGATTCGCAAACAGCATCAGTAGTAAAGTGCCCATCCAAAATGACGGTATACAATAGAGGATGAAAAGTTTAAAGTTTAGAATTCGGTCAAACCATGAGCCAGGTCTTGCTCCTGCCCATACCCCGATTGGTACACTTACCAAGAAAGCAATGATAATTGAGATGAATGCCAGAGCGGCTGACCATTTGAACCTTGACAAGATGGTGTCAGATACAGGTAGTTTGGTAATTAACGATTTGCCAAAGTCTCCACGCATTACCCCCTTAGATATTCCGTATGGATCGCCGAATAGCCAACGGTGATATTTGTTATCTAGATGGATTTGAAATGTGGGTGTCCATGACCTCCAAACGCTGGTATTAATTCTCCAGTTTCGGAATAGTTTGTCGCTGTTTTGATATTGCCTTTGGAAAAATGGGTCGATGATTTGTAGTTTTCGCACTTCATCCATCAGAAACTGAATTTTGTCTTCACTATCTGCTGTTTTCAATGAATTGATTCGAACCAAAGCTAGTTCTCGTTTTTTTTCTTCTATCCTGCCGGTGTCATCCGCCAGCACTTGCCACATACCTGCAAAGGATGCATGCAGTAATTTAGAGTTTGAAGCGTTACCTGATGCGAATGAAAGCCTTTTTAGTGTGTTTTGCTCTTCGGTGGAAAGGTTAGAGGTCAGTACTGCACTAGGAGTGCTCAATGATGTTAACGACAAATAAAATACGGGCAAGTCAAGCCCGAGCTTCTGACGCCATTGCCGAATGATCAACGCCTCCTGTACCCGGTTTTCAGTTTCTATTTTATCCAACTCGGATTTGTAAACATCCAATGGGTCGCCAGGTGCATTCATGCTGATGGCAAATGCCAACAGTGTGATGATGAAAGCACCTGGAATGAACCACAAAAGTCTTTTGACTAAATAAATCGTCATATGCCTTTTGCGGCGGTTGTATTGTTTTTTCTAAGCTTTAATTGATTCAATTGGATGCCGGGTCGTTCAAAATACATTTCGGCATTGCCAAACCTTTTATGAATCACATTTCTTCTGGTAGAACAAAACAGAAATACCATCGGCTGCTCCTCGTAAATCTTTCGCTGAAGTTTGTGGGAGAATGGAATTCTCTTTTCCAAATCGGCTGTGGTGTTTATTATGTCTATGAGTTCATCACTCTCTTTGGTTCCAAAACCGGTGTAGTTGGATCCATTTGATATCCAAGAGCGGGTGTGCCATAGTTGTGTGAAATCTTCGGGTACAGCCGATTGGCTGATTGAACCTAGGAACATGTCATAATCATGGCTGCGAGCATTCGACATCATCACAGCAATCTCCATCGGTTGAAGATTGGCTTGTATGCCTGCCTTGGCGAAAGTTTCTTTCAACATGATGGCATAGTCCTTCCATTCGGGTGCATTGGTATGGTAGTTCAAGATGAAACTGAATGACTGTTTGCGTCCATTGATGGATTTGTCTAAAACGCCATCACCATCACTGTCCCTCCAACCTTGCTGTGCAAGAAGCCGGGTAGCTGCTTTGAAATTGTAGGGTATTGCAACCAGCGTTGTGTCGAAGTCTTTTTTAAAGCGTGAAACAGGTCCGATCATACGTTTGTTGTGTCCATGGTTGATTACCTGGTTGAGTTCATCATAAGGTACTAGCATCGAAATCGCTTTGCGCACCATTTTGTCGTCGAACAAACTTGGGTGCTTGATGCCGTCCGGGCGATTGTTCATGGCCAAGTAGGAGTAGCTGAAAGAATCTATGAACCGCGCATGGTAGTTGGCTGTAAAGTTAGAATCAGATAGCAGCTCCATCAGTGTGCCTGTTGAAATTGAATTGCTACCGTCGTATGTCATGTTTTTAAACTCCAGTATTTGAGAGTTCGGATCTTTGTTGATTCGGAAAACGATTTTTTCAGGATTTGATTTTTCATAAATCGAGCTCGAGAGGTCCGACCAGTGGTTTCTTTTTTTCTCCAATACGATTTCTTGAGATGGGACCCATGAGGTAACTTGATAAGGGCCGGCACCAACTAGGCTTGCGGGATTTCTGCTGTTGTCCGCAGAGTTGAATTGTTTGCTCCACGCAACCAATCGGCTTTCCCGTGTTGCATTGAATGTGGTGTCGTTCAATTGGGCGAGCGAATATGATTCTAGAACTTTGTTGGGATCAAAATGACTGGCTTGGATGATTGGGAAATCGGACCAGAAAAGCACATTGTATAGATATGGATTTCTCATGACCACCTTGAACTTTGCTGGGTTGGTGGTGTCTGTGATGATGTCTTGTAGACTCGACCAGAAGGGGCGAGTATTAGGGTTTTCGGTCAGTGGGCATTTGTTTGCTTTGGCAGTGAAAACAACATCTGCAGCAGTAATGGGGGAGCCGTCGTCCCAGGTAACATCGTTGCGAAGTTCACAGTCGTATGAAACGCCGTCTGTGTTTATAGTGGGATAGGAGGTGAGTAATGCCGGAACGGTTTCCAAAGTTCTCATATCTGTTCTCACCAAGTACATTTGGGTGTATTGAAGTATTTCAACTCTGGCAGAGGAAAAGCCATTGGTGGGATGGAGCATATCAGGCTCTGCAGCCAGGTGGTAGACTAGGGTATTGTTTGTAGACCATTGGTCAAGAAATGGTCCATTTTCAGGCAGACTGATGAATTTCAGGGTGTCGGAAATGGAAACAGGATCTACATCAGTGGTTCTTTCTGGATTACAGGATGCAGCCAGGATGGCTAAAGCAAGCGTTGGTAAGAGTTTATAAAGCATGATAATGAGGGCTTTGCATACAAATGTAGGAAAATCGATTGTTGGTAAAGGAAAATCATCTTTGCCTTTTTCAACGGATTATTGTTGTGAAATTAAACCATTAATTTGTACCTTCGCACCCTTGTTTGGTGAGGTGCCTGAGAGGCCGAAAGGAACAGTTTGCTAAACTGTCGTACGGGTAACCGTACCGAGGGTTCGAATCCCTCCCTCACCGCTGGTGCCAGGGGGGATGAGTTCTCAGAGTCACAGAAACCCACCAAACACCAAAAGTTTACCGTTCGGGGTGTAGCGTAGCCCGGTATCGCGCCTGCTTTGGGAGCAGGAGGTCGTCAGTTCGAATCTGGCCACCCCGACAAATAACAGAAAACCGATCCGTAGTGGTCGGTTTTTTTTCCTGTACCAATCCTCGGTTCCGTAGCTCAACTGGATAGAGCAACTGCCTTCTAAGCAGTAGGTTCCGCGTTCGAGCCGCGGCGGAATCACTTTTGGAACTGTTGTATATAATATAGCGTTCCGCGTTCGACCCCGATATCAATCGGGGACGGAGTAATCACTTTTTGATTTACGATTTAAAATCAAGGATGTGAGCTTGCCCAAGGTTTGTTTGATGATGTCATATCAAAAAGCCAAAGTGTAAAGGGATTTTTCTTCTGTATTTTTTCAGTTACAACCATCTTTCGGCTAGAATCACTATCGTATTCACTGCTACTGGTTTTGCCACTGCCCCTGACTCTGTTACTGTTACTAATGCTTGACCGCTCGAATACAACCATTTCTCACTTAATTTCGTCTAGAATTCAAACCATCCCAATATGTTACGAATTATATGCCTGTCGCTGTTTTCGCTTCTTGGTTTTTTGTCTGCTAGTCAAGCCCAACAATTCCTTAACGCATTTACCGACAAGTCCCCTGGGTCCGTCATTCATCCAGGATACCTCGTGGCCACAGATGGATTGGGGAATGTAATCAATGGAAGTAGCTACTCAGGTACTTTGCAGATAGCAGCATTCTCCTTTGCCTCCAACGGCACTTTGGGAGCCTACATAGTCAAGCGTGATGCCAACGACTCCATTCTTTGGGCACGTTCGCTTACCTGTGGATCGGTGGTTGTATTAGGCGGAATATATTGTGATAATGACAATAATATCTATGTTACCGGCTTGTTTGGGACCAATACCATCCCAAGTTATTCAACTACCTTATCTAGTTTTCCATATCCAATAACCATCCCTTCTGGTTCAAGTTCCTTTGTTGTCAAATATGCTCCAGATGGTACAGTCATTTGGGCTCGCAACATACCTGTAGCACCTGGCACTAATTATGTCAACTCCGACTTGTTCCGCATATCAGGAAATGGAACTGACCGTATCATCATAACCGCTCCATTTACAGGAGTCGCCCCGGTTAATGTTGGTAGCACAGTGATTGACTCGACAACATGTAACATGTTTTGTGCTTTTGCAGATTCCTCAGGGAATTGGATTCAAGCATTGCCGTTCAGCACACCCAATACTACCCACCTAGGAATTAGCTTGTCTATGGCCCCTGATGGTACTTGCTACTTCAGTGGATCGGCCAATGGTGTTTTGAATTTCGGATCTGCAGGAGTCTTGAATACTTCCGGCACACTGCGTGATTTTGTAGCCAAGGTAAATGCCAATGGCACATACGATTGGTATCGCGCCCCCAACGGTGCAAGCTCTTGGTGGAGAACAGAGGTTTTAGCTGATAATAATGGTGCTTATTTCATTGGTAGTTTCAATGGAAGCGCTCAATTCGGAACATTAACGTTGAACTCATCCAATTACACAACTTACATGTCTCGTCTAAATAGTTCTGGAAACTGGATTAGTGCAGACAAATACGGTAACCAGGAGTCCAGAATGTATGCGGCTTGTAGGAATGCCAATCGCATCTTTATCTCAGGCTATACCAACTCAACCATCGGCGCAACATCAAACACATTCGGCAATTACTTGCTTGATTATACGGCTTCATTAGCTCCAGCAGTATTGCAGACGTATGATATGAGTTATGTGATCGAAGTGGACTTATCAGGACAAGTTTTGGAAGGCGCAACATTTGCCAACAGTTTCGCAACATTGAATGTATGGGGAATGGCCGCATCCAGTAACGATGTTTATTTAACGGGACCAGTCACTGGATCGGCTTATTTCGCGTCATTTTATTTAACCAATCCACAAACCAATTCTTGC
>JBKDSL010000242.1:0-2887 GCA_046340555.1 Bacteroidota bacterium | reverse complement strand
CGTTTACCGCCGAAAAATAGCAACAGAACCACCAGAATCAATATGATTTCTGTCGCCCCGAGGCCGCCAATCAATGCAAGTGTGCTGAATAATGTCATGTTTTTTGTTTGTTTGGTAATGCAATGTTAATCAATTTTCGGAAGTCATCCGCGTGAAAGCCATGAGGCCGGATTCAACTTTTGGATACCTTTCCAAATCTCCAAATGCAATTCGGCAAAGCCGGATTCGGGATCTGTAAAAACTTTACCGATAACCTGTTTGGTAGAAACGCGATCGCCCTTCTTCACCCGTACGGTTTCCAAATTAGAATACACCGAAAGGTATTCGCCATGACGGATGATTACGGCGCTGTTGGCACCAGGGATGTTGATTACCCCTGTAACCTCTCCCTCAAAAACCGTCCGGGCCATACTTCCAGCTACCGATCGAATATCAACACCGTTGTTGTTGACCTTTACACCCTTTAATTCAGGATGGGGATGCTCTCCAAAGGCCTCACTGATACGACCCTTTTCAACCGGCCAAGGCAGTCTCCCTTTGTTGTTTGAAAATCCGGAAGATAGTTTTTGAGCTTCCGGCGTGAGGGTGAAGACGTTCTCGTTGGTCACATTCTTTTTCCCCGAAGCCGTGGCCTTCTTCTTCGCCGATTCGATTTCCTTTCGAACCAAATCATTCAAAGCTCGGTCGAGTTTGTTCTTGGCCCTTTGCTTCTCTGCCAATTGTCTTTTCAGTTTCTCCTCGCGCTGCTGAAGGCCTGTAAGAATCTTGTCCTGTTCCTTCTTATCTTTTTCCAACTCGGTCTTCTGGTCAAGCTCGTTGTCCATCAGCGACTGTTTCTCCGACATCTGGCTTTCCAGATCCTGCTTCTTCTGACTGAGCTGCTTTTGCGTTCCTGAAATGAGTTCGGCCTGTCGGCGGCGCTTCTCGCCGATCTGTCGCATGTAAATAAGCCGCTTATACGCCTGATTGAAATCCTCGGAAGAGAAAACAAACATCAACCTTTGGTAACTGCTGCGATTGCGCTGGGCGAAGCGAACCATGTTGGCGTATTCCGTTTTGAGTTGTTGCATCCTCGACTGCAAAGAAGTGATTTCGGTTCCGGTCTGGCCGATTTCATTTTCCAAACCATTCATCTCTTTGGTGATCCCGTTGATCATCTCTTGGCGCAATCTGATTTTCTTTTTCAGCGCTGCCACCTGTTGCGTGGTTAGTTTTTTGTTTTTGGATGTCTCCCGTAATTGCCTGTTGGTTTCATCGATCTCACGTTGTAGGCTCTGCTTTTTCTTTTCCAGTTCCTTCTTGGATTGAGCCGGCAAGATTGCATTGCCGATCAACAAAAAAACAAAAGCGAGCATCAATACCTCAACGGATCTTCTCATAGCCTTTGGGTATTGTGAATGGGAATTCCAACGGGTTGTTCACCGTAACCTTATCGTACTCGATGGAAATACGCATCTGCTGACCAGACTTTACCATGGTAGATGATTTGAAAGGAAAAAGGCCGGCATCTGTTTGGCGGTAATCGAAATAGTCGGTCAAAAGAGATTTTTGCACGCGTAAATCCTCGATACTCAAACGCGTGATGCGGAAGGTGCTGTCTTCTACCCAAACATCTTGGACAACAGGCTTGGTTATGTCAACGTCCTCCAAAGACCGTTTCAATTTACGCTTACTCATGGTTGACAGGATATAGCAACTGTCCTCCACATAAACGGAGTTGAACTTGTTTTTCCTATAAGCAAACAAATTGCCCGTAAGCACACCTTGCAGTATATCGAAGTCCACATTCACATCCAGCATCTGACTGAGAAACTGGTAATCGGCAAGCGCGTACTTGTTGTTCAAGCGATCCATGAATTTCACCGAGTCGCGTGTGGCTAAGATGCGTGCTACCTCAATGCCCAACATTGGAGAAATGGAAATCCAAATCATGGTGTCGGTTTGCAACCTCAAGGTGATGTTGAAGGATCCCTCCTGTTGTCCGCCTTCGGTTTTCACCGATGCCTTGGCGCTGATCGTGCCTGCCTTGAATGCGTTTTCACGAATCAATTGTTGCAGATCGGGAGCGCTGCGGTCTTCCCTCGTATTTCGAGGTTCTTTTACTTTGGGCTCTTCTGCTTTTCGGAAAATATGACACGACTGGAACATCATGGCTGCAAAAAAAACAGCCATCACCCATACCGATGCCCCGATTCTATTCATACAGTTGCTTGTCGCGGATCTTCTTATCGAGCAGCTCGGAATATTCTCCGGCCTCTTTTGCCTTCATCCAATTCTGTAAAGCTCCGTCCTTGTCGCCCAACTTGAACAACACATCGCCCATATGCTCCAATATGGTGCCATTGGTTGAACCACCATTATCGAGGGCCTTCTGCAGCCACATCTTGGCATCCTGATATTTGCCCATCTCATAAAGAATCCATCCGTAGGTGTCTTCATACGAAGGCTCTCCGGGACGAATTTCATTGCACTTCTTCGACATCTGCTCGGCCTTCTCCAGTTTTTCCTTGCGAACAGACAAATAGTAACTGTAGTTGTTCAGGACAAGTGGGTCGTTCGGCTCAATGGATAAGGCCTTCTCGTAATACGAGTCAGACTTGTCATGTTCCTTCAGTGTATGGTAGTTGTCGGCCAGTCGTGTATAAAACTGCAATAGTTGATAGTTGTTATCCACAACCAATTTGCTTCCTGCAAGCAACGCCTTAACCGCCTCCTTATGGTTTTTGGTAAGTGTTAAAGCCGTGCCTTTGAAAAGGTATAAGATGGATTGCTCCGGGAAAAGCACCAAAGCGCTGTCTGATGCCTCCAACATGGCATTGGCATCGTTGGTTTCAGAGATGCAAATCAACATCTGCTGCCAAACGCTCAGGTTGTTGGCGTCCATAGC
>JBKDSL010000241.1:0-6465 GCA_046340555.1 Bacteroidota bacterium | reverse complement strand
GCGGGTAATTGTGCCTTTGCGCAAGCAGGTTTTGCGTGTTGCAGGATTTTTGGCCTCGGCTATGGTTTTCAGCACGGTAATCGTGCTCATTGCATATTCTTATTTAGACTCTCCCAAGGAAAAGCAGCTAAAACGCGAGATTTCGCAGCTCGAGCTCCAGTATGAGATCTTGCAAGAGCGCATGGATGAGGCTTCGCTGGTTTTGGCGGATTTGCAAAACCGCGATGACAATATTTACCGTGTGATTTTCGAGGCGGACCCCATCCCGGCAACGGTGCGTAGCGCTGGCTATGGCGGCATCGACCGATACAAGTCGATGGACGGTTACCAAAGTTCTAAATTACTGATTGAAACCACGCGCAAACTAGACAAACTCACCAAGCAGATGTATGTGCAGTCGAAGTCTTTTGATGAGATTGTGGATTTGGCCGAGGATAAAACAGAGTTGTTGGCATCCATACCCGCTATCCAGCCTTTATCCAACAAGCAGCTCAACCGCATGTCGTCGGGCTTCGGCTACCGCATCCATCCGATCTACAAAACCTCCATCATGCACTCAGGCATGGATTTCACGGCTCCGATAGGTACTCCTATTTATGCTACGGGTAACGGAATCGTTAAACTGGCCGAATACAATGCAGGTGGTTATGGTAACCATGTGGTCATCAGCCACGGTTTCGGATATGAAACCTTGTACGGACATTTGAACCGTATCAAAGTCAGGCCCGGACAAAGAGTAACACGGGGTGATGTGATTGGTGAATTAGGCAACTCCGGTTCCTCTACCGGTCCGCACTTGCATTACGAGGTTATCAAAAGCGGCAATAAGGTTGACCCGATTCGCTACTTCTTCAATGACCTTACTCCCGAAGAGTATGACCGTTTGATACAAATGGCCACCCAGTCTAACCAATCTTTCGATTGATCTAAATTCCAACGCTGTGCCTTACAAGGATTCGGAACCTCAAAAAATCTATTACACCATCGGAGAAGTGGCGCGGATGTTCAATGTGAACCCGTCGCTGATCCGTTTTTGGGAGAAGGAGTTCGAGGTTTTGAAGCCTCACAAAAACAAGAAAGGCAACCGATTATTCACGCCAACAGATCTCGAAAACCTCAGGATAATTTTTCATTTGGTTAAGGAGCGTGGCTTTACGCTGCAAGGGGCCAAGGCCAAACTCAAGGAGAACAAATCGGATGTGGTGAACACCACAGAGGTGTATGATGCCTTGGTTCGACTGAAAGGCTTTTTGGTGGAACTGAAGCAGAATCTCTGATTACTGTTTCTTCCCTTTGAAGGAATAGTTTTTGTGGAAGAGGTAGCTCATCACTCCGATAGAAAGAGCTGATATCACCCTTGAAATGGTTGGATACCATTCTAAAACTTGCACCAGGAACTTCATGAAAAGATAGTTCATGAATAGCACCAGCAAGGCTACCTGAACGAACCGGAACAACTGCTTTCTTCCCCTGAGGTCCGACTCAGAAAAAACCAGCTTGCGCGTGATGAAAAAGTTGGTGAACAGGCCGCATGAGTACGATACTACCAGCGAAAGCATGGGAGCTGTTAGTACAAATGGTCCTATGAAGGGGATGTCTGTTTTTCGGAGGATGTAATTGTAAGTGGTGAAGTAAACAGAAACATCCACAACAGTAGCAGTGCCGGCCGAGAAAAAATACCGAACTACTTTGTTGCGGAGCAGATTGTTCACTAAATCCATCATAGGTGCTTGCTGCTTTTCAAGTAGTGTTGAACGTAATCAGCCACACCGGTTTCCAAACTTGTAAATACGTCGTCATAACCTATGGAGCGAAGTTTGTCCATCTTGGCTTCCGTAAAATACTGGTAGTTCTCGCGGATATCCAAAGGCATGTCTACAAACTCGATGTTAGGCTCCAGGTCTAGTGCTTTGAAAGTGGAGTTGACAAGGTCCACAAAGGATCGTGCTTTGCCTGTGCCCAGGTTGTAGATACCTTGGTGTTTTCGGTTGTGCATCAAGAATAGACAAACAGCAACCAGGTCTTTCACATATATGAAATCGCGAAGCTGCATGCCATCGCGGTATTCAGGTCGGTGCGAACGAAATAATTTAACCGAACCCGATGATTTGATTTGGTTGTAGGCATGGAAAATAACGGATGCCATGCGTCCCTTATGGTATTCATTGGGCCCGTAAACGTTGAAGAATTTCAGTCCGGCCCACGAGTAAGGCTGCTTCTCCTGCAGCAAAGCCCATTTGTCGAAATCGTTTTTTGAATCTCCGTATGGGTTCAGTGGTTTGAGAAACGGGATAACATCATGACGGTCGTCGTAGCCATGCTCGCCAGCTCCATATGTTGCGGCGGAGGAAGCGTACACTAGTGGTAGTCCGTAAGCAACACATCTGTTCCAAACTTCCTTGGTGTACTCGAGGTTCAAGTGTTCGAAAACCGACTTATCGAACTCCGTTGTATCGGTGCGCGCACCGATGTGGAAAATGAATTGTACCAAACGATGATTGGCATCGAGCCAAGCATGGAAATCTTTTCGGTCAACTTTCGCTGAAATCTTTTTTCCCTCAAGGTTCGGAAATTTTTCGGGGCGCTCGAATTCATCAACCGCCACCACATCCAGGTAGCCGGCTTGATTCAAACCTCCGATCAGACAACTTCCGATAAATCCTGATGCGCCGGTAACAACTATCATGTTAAGTCAACAGAGAAAATGGGGAGTTCAATTTTTGATTGCCCGTTATGCTGGAGGCAGGTTTCAATCATGGTCGAAATGGCCGCCCTTCCACGGGTCCCCAAAGCTACCGAATATTCGTTTACGTATAAATCGATGTGCTGCTTTACAACGGAAGGATCCATCTCTTGGGCGTGCATCGAAACATATTCTTGGGAAGATTCAGGATGTTGGAAAGCAAAACGGACGCTTGCCGATATCATCGAATCCAATTTCATTATATGCGACTTGTCTAGTTTCCTGGAAGCGCAAATGCAACCCAGTGGCAACGGCATTTGGAGTTTTTCTTCCCAGGCTTGGCCCAAATCAAACGCAAGTTTCAATCCTTTTTGCTGATAAGTGAATCGACCTGCATGAATCAACACGCCTGCATCACAAATGCCATCCAACACAGCCGTTTCAATATCGGAGAACAGCATGGGTTGTTTGTTTTTCAACTGCGGCATGAATAGCGTTAATAGTAAATTGGCCGTTGTTGAAACACCAGGGATGGCAACACGGGCTTTGCCATCTTGCGGATCAAAATTTCCACTTGCAGTAACCAACAGCGGTCCAACACCATTTCCCAAGGCGGCTCCCGAATCCAGCATCACATAGTTGTTGGCAACAAGAGGATAAGCGCCCACACTGATTTTGGTGACATCCAATTCGCCTTCAAGTGCCATCCGATTCAGCTCCTCCACATCGGCGAGAACCGGCTCGAATTGATATCCTTCGGAATCAATCTTGCCATTCACCAACGCATCAAAAATGAAGGTGTCGTTGGGGCAGGGCGAATAGCCTATTCGGATTTTCATGACGCTTGCTTTTTCCTGCGTGAAATAACAGCGCCGGGAATATCTTGTTCGCCTATCAGATAACCAAGAGGTTTTAATCCATCCACACGGTCGAAGACGACTTTCAACATTCCCAGTAACGGGATGAATAACATCATTCCTGCCAATCCCCACATCATACCTCCTAAAATCAACGCAATGGTGGTGGCCAACGGGTTCACCGATACGGCCGCACCAATTACCAGCGGTGTAATGAAATTGTTATCGAGGAATTGCACAACAACACAAACGGCTAACGCCCCAACTGCAATCCATATGGAATCTTTGGTGATCAGAGCTAAGGCTACGGGTATGATGCTTCCGATCAAAACACCCACATAAGGAATCACATTCAATAGCGCTGCGGTTATTCCTAGGAATATGGCGTGGTTGATGCCTAAGGCAAGGAACCCGATGCTGTTCAATACGGACAAAATGGCGATGTCGGCGATCAGACCGAGCAAGTATTTGTAGGAAATCCGTGAGGTGGTTTTTAATATTTCTCCCGCGGTTTGTTGCTTTTCTTTCGGGGTTACCATGTTCATGAAATGCTTCACTTTACCTCTGTAGTAAATGAAGAAAAACGCGTAAATGGGCACTAGTGTGGCGTTTACCACAAAACTTCCGGTGGCACTGAAAATGCTTGATGCGAAATCTCCACTGGATGAAATAAGGCTTAGCAGTTGCTTCTCAATCCATACCAATTGGTCTTTCTCGCTTACACCGAATTTGGAAGATACGAATGCTTGGATTTCAAAAAACCGCTGATTCAGTTTCTCAGTCAACAGCGGCAACTCTTCTCTGAAAGAGATGAATTGGATGCTCAGAAACCAAAGCAATCCGGCCAATCCGATTCCAACCGCGGTGATGGCCACCAATGCCGACAATGTTTTGGATAGCCCCTTTTTCTCCATCCTTTGGCAAACCGGGAGCATCAAAAAGGCGGTGAATACGCCAAAAACCATGGGCACCAACAAGCTTTTTGCCCAAACCAAAAACAATAATAGCGCTGCTGTTAAAAGCAGGTAGAATGTGTAGCGACTGAATTTGTCTTGGTGCATCCTGATTATTTTATCACAAAGTTAGGTATTTCAGGTTTTGAATAAGATATTGCTAATCAGTTGTGTGCGATTGAAAAGCCACTTTGTTGCAACTTCGTTTAAACCCGTGTTATTACATAATTTAAGTAGTTTTGCTGCCTGTTTCAGATGAAGCTTACATTCGCCACCCACGGAAATGTTGAAAAACAGCACCAGGCGCCAACGCAAGGCAGTCACCCTGGTGAAGTCCACGTTTGGACCCACATCACAGGTCCTGGCGATGCTTATGTAACTCTTGCCTCGCAATTGCTTTCAGAGGAAGAGTCGAGCAAGGCACTCAAGTATCATTTTGAACGTGATCGCAAAGTCTATTTATCAGGCCATGTTTTCATTAGGAAAATATTGGCACACTATACGGGATCGGCACCCGCCGATATCCACTTAACGCCAGTTGTGAATGCCAAGCCGCGGATGACCAATGCTCCTTTCCCAATACATTTCAACATTTCCCATTGCGGCACCAGAATTTTGGTTGCGGTAGGTTTCGATACTGATGTTGGCATCGATGTGGAAGAGGTGCTGGAGGACTTCGACATGGAAGGTTTCGCGGAAAACAATTATCATGCGAATGAAATTGGCAAACTATCCCGCCTCTCTAATGTTAAGCAGATTGAATATTTCTACACTGTGTGGACACGCAAAGAATCTTGGTTGAAGCTGACAGGTGAGGGTAGCAACGATCGATTACGGGAGTTGGATTTTTCCGGTGATAACGAGTCGACAGATGGGTTGAACCTTAACAACGACATGCACATGTTCACTTGGAGGGAGTCCAAAGAATACTTGGCAACATTGGCTTCATCATTGCCATCTTCTTCAATCAGATATTTTACATCAGAACTTATAAATTGAAAAAACCCAAATAATCAAAATCAATTAAAAGCAACAATGAGCGACGGATCCAAATTTCTGCGTGATGTGCATGCCTACTTCGACAAGGCTGCCGCTTTCACAACCCACAGCCAAGGCACCTTGGAGCAAATCAAGGTTTGCAACGGTGTTTACAAGTTCCACTTTCCGGTGGAGATCAACGGTACGGTGCAAGTTATAGAGGGCATCAGGGCACAGCACAGTCATCACAAATCTCCTACCAAGGGCGGTATCCGCTACAGCGAAATGGTAGATGAAAAAGAGGTGGAGGCTTTGGCCACTTTGATGACCTTCAAGTGTGCCGTAGTTGACGTTCCTTTCGGAGGAGCCAAAGGCGGAATCAAAATCAATCCTTCAAAATTCTCTGAAAAGGAACTTGAAAAGATTACGCGTCGCTATACCACTGAACTGATCAAGCGAAACATGATCGGGCCAGGCGTTGATGTGCCTGCTCCCGATTACGGTTCAGGTTCTCGCGAGATGGCCTGGATTGCCGACACCTATTCCACATTCCGTTTTGATGATATCAATGCTTTGGGATGTGTTACCGGCAAGCCTTTAGGCCAAGGCGGTATACAAGGTCGCACCGAGGCAACCGGCATGGGATTGTTTTTCGGTGTGAGGGAAGCTTTGAGCAACGTTGAAGATATGAAGCGCATGAAGATGAAGCCCGGCATCGCAGGCAAGAAAATCATTCTGCAGGGTCTCGGCAACGTAGGTTTCTTCAGTGGTAAATTCTGTATGGAAGGCGGTGCGATTATCGTAGGGATCGCAGAGCGCGAAGGCGGTATTTACAACCCCAAGGGATTGGATGTAGAGAAGGTTTTCAAGCATCGCAAAGAAACCGGCAGCATCTTGAACGTCCCCGGAGCCAAGAGCATTAAGAAATCCGCCGAGGTATTGGAGATGGAATGCGACGTGTTGATTCCTGCTGCATTGGAAAACCAAATCAATG
>JBKDSL010000240.1:0-12717 GCA_046340555.1 Bacteroidota bacterium | reverse complement strand
GTTGTTTACTTCCCCTCCAACTTTACAATGTGGCCCTATGACCGTTGGTCCATAAATCTTGGCTCCCATCTTCAAAGTTGCATGGTGTGCCAATACGAACGGACCGCGAATCAAACAGCCTTCCATGACCTCGGCATTTTTTCCAATGTAAACAGGGCCAGCTTCTGTATTGAATATGCTGCATTCCACTTTTGCACCTTCCTCAATAAAAACCTTTCCATTTCCAATGATTCTATTGGTAGGCGATAGGGGCTGTGATTTTCGTTCTTTAGTGATATGGTGGAATTGGCTTTGAATATGGGTTCCGCATTGGTTGAAAATATCCCATAAATTCCTGATTATGCTAATCTCTCCTTCGAATTCAACATCGCGGAATCTTCCGTACGGATATAATGGGTCGGGCCAACCTTCTGCATATGCTGCCAATGGGGTCCCGTTTTTAACCAAACGCTGTCCTAACGACAATTCTCTTGCTGCATTGATTAATGGTGCATCAGGAATAATGTTGCCGTTTAAAAAGAGGTTTTCAGTCTCCTTCCAAACGGGGAACTTTCCGTTGAGGTATTCTTCTGTCAAATATGAAACGGGTTGTTCCAGTAGTGCTTCCCAATGTTCCTTGATTGTCCAAATTCCCACCCGGATTTCGGAAGTGGGTCGTGTGAAGGTAAATGGAAGCAATGACCTTCTGTTGAAATCAAACAATACCGCGTTGGTCATTGGTAGTTAGGTATGTTGGGGATTTACTTTACTCTCAAAGATAAGGGAAAAAAAAAGTCCCCGAAGGGGACTTGTAATTATGTGTAAGATGGAAAAATTTATTCTGAAGCGGTTTTCCCAGCCTTTTCACCGTGCTTTTTGTAACGATTCCTGAATTTGTCTACGCGACCTGCTGTATCCACCAGTTTCATCTTACCAGTGTAAAATGGGTGAGACATGTGCGAGATTTCAAGCTTGATCAATGGGTACTCTTTGCCATCTTCCCAAACAATGGTGTCTTTAGTTTCAATAGTGGAACGACTCATGAATGCATAGTCACATGAGATATCCTTGAAAATCACCATTCTGTAATTCTTGGGGTGTAGATCCTTTTTCATAGCTTTAAATTGACTTTTTTATTGGGAGTGCAAAGATAATGCAATTGGTTCAATATGACAATAGTTGGGATGCGCATGTTTTTATTACATGCTTTCAATGGCTTAAATATTTGAATATCAATATTTAATATCATTTATTGAATGCAATTTTAATCATTTCCTTCCGTTATCTTTGTCGCAATTAACACCATGTTCCCTATCCGCTACGCCTTCATTTTTATTGTTTTAACCTGTTTATCAATGACATCCTGTAGGAAGGATGATGTTTTAACAGACCCTTCAGCTAAATTGGAGTTTTCGTTGGATACTGTCATGTTTGATACGGTTTTTACGAGTTTAGGCTCTACCACCCAATCTCTGGTTATTTACAATCGTAATAAACGCCCCTTGAATATCAGTTCTGTCAGGTTGGCAGGCGGAACAGCTTCTCCTTATCGATTGAATTTAGACGGCATTCCAGGAAAGGCATTTACAGATGTGGAAATACCAGCCGAGGATAGCTTATTCCTTTTTGTGGAGGTAACGGTTGATCCCAATAGCGCCACTACTCCCTTTATCGTTCAAGATTCGGTTGTTTTCTCTACGAATGGAAATATCCAAGACATCGATTTGGTTGCTTTTGGACGAAATGCGCGATTCATTGTTGCCGACAAAGCCATACAAACTGCCAATGGATATTTGGCCTATGCGCTTTTAGACACCAACTTAAATTCAACCATCATTTGGGATAATACTTTGCCTTACGTTATCTGGGGTGGCTATGCCGTGGTAGATTCAACACAAACTTTGATTATCCAGCCGGGAACCGAGATATATTTGGGTAACTCCTGCGGAATTTGGGTTTACCGCTATGGTACAATCAAGGTTCAAGGCACCCAACTGAATACGGTTAAATTCGAAGGAGTTCGCAGAGAGTCCTACTACCAGGATGTACCAGGTCAGTGGGACCGTATTTGGATTAACGAGGGCAGCACGGGCAACGAGATCAACTATGCTGAGATAAGCAACCCATTCATTGGAATTCAAGCCGAATCGCTTTTAGATACCGTTCCTCCAAAATTCCTCAAAATCACCAACACCAAAATCACCAACGCAAGTGGTTTCAATATTTTCACCCGATACTACAATATGGAGGTTAAGAACACTGTGTTGGCTAGGGCTGGGCAATATGCAGTGGCATTGACTAGGGGAGGTGGCTATAAGTTTCTCCAAACCACAATCGCTAATTATTGGGGCGGGGGGCAGCGTTCCACGCCTTCTGTTTACTTGAACGATTACGGTTTAGACCAGAATGGAAACGCTCAACAATTCCCCCTTTACCAGGCAGATTTCGATAACTGTATTTTGTGGGGCGATAACGATGAAGAGTTGGAGCTCGATTTTGAATTCGGCACTACATCCCACCGGTTCAGGAATGTTTTGATTAAAACCAAAAGTAACTTGACGGGGTCGTCATTTACTTCCGTGATAAAAAACCAGAATCCTCAATTTGTGGATGTCTCGGAAAACGATTATCAATTACAAGCCGGCTCTCCTGCAATTGATTTTGGAGACCTTCAATGGTTGGATCCAGACACACAGGTGGATATTCTTGGTAACTCCAGGGTGATTAATCCCGATCTGGGTGCTTTTGAAAAACAATAACTAGACCATTTTGCTTAGGAATTCCATGGTATCAACCCCATCGGCGAAGTCGCTGATGCTTGGCATTTGAGCTTGACCGAAATTTATTTCGCCTCCCTTTTTAACAATGCATTGGAGTTTATCGCCTATGGATTCTAGTTTTGATTGCAAGGATTCTTGGTTTTGATAGTGTTCGAAATACACAACTCCAACGGGACTCGAAATGCGATTGTCTTCTTTTGCAATCAGGAAGTTATTGGTTAAAAAAGTTTCCTGATTCATCAAATACAGGGCCTGCTGGTAGTCGTGGTTGTTCATGTAGCGCGTGTGCTGCATAACCGCTTTGTATTCGAGCATGGCTTCAAAAAATGAATCGAATGAATAACCCTCAGGAACGAAAAGCTTGGAAACACTCCTGCAACCCAATCCGAAATAGGTGAATATGTCTCGGCCTAGCAGAATGAGGTCATACTCGTTTTCATGGCCAGTTATGATGCCAACGGAGTTGCGGTTTTTCCTGAAGATGTGGGGTTTTTTCCCAAAATAATATTCGAAGTAACGTGCAGAATTATCGCTTCCAGTTGCAATAACGGCATCCACATCTTTTAAGTTCTCAACAAACCTGATCTTGGCACCTTCAATCGGGTCAGCCCACACCAAAATGCTTTTAATGAATGGTAGCAGTACTTTGTCGGATGACGACAGTTTAGCGGAAAGTTGATGGTTACTTAATGAAACACAGAGCATGTCGTGGAACCCTGCCGCTGGTATGTTTCCAGCCATGATTACCCCAATCTCTTTTGATTCTCCTTTTACCGGATTTTGGTATTTATTGGCAAATGCTTGCAGATTTTTAGGATCCAGAAGCATTGAAATTCCTTGGAGTGTTTGATTCAATTGGTCCATTGCAAACCATGGATTTTCGGCCTCGGCTTGCCGACATACATTACGCCATTGGTCTGAAAAAGTGGACTTTTCGGACTTGTCTAGAATCATTCTAATTTGCTCGTAGACTTTAGTCCATGCTTGAATCGAGTTTTCTGGTTTAGTCATTTGCTTCAATTAGGGGGTGTTGAAAACAATTTGTCGTATATTTGTGTTGCGAAATTAAACCTTATTCAAGTAAAGCTATGGCTATTAAAATCACTGAAGAGTGCATCAACTGCGGAGCGTGTGAACCAGAGTGCCCAAACAATGCCATCTACGAAGGTGGTGCAGAATGGAGATTCTCCGATGGAACATCAATCTCAGGTATGTTTAAGAAAATGGACGGATCCGATGTGGATGCAGGTGCAGCTCAAACCCCGAAAGCGATGGATGTATATTACATCGTATCGGATAAATGTACCGAATGCGTAGGTTTCCACGATGAGCCACAATGCGCTGCCGTTTGTCCAGTCGACTGTTGTGTTGACGATGAGGACATCCGCGAAAGTAAAGAGGAGCTCCTCGCGAAGAAAGATCGTATGCACGCATGATGATGCGTTGTTGAAATATGATCCGCTGGTATACCCCAGCGGATTTTTTTATGCAATAAATTTGGAATTCCATCTTTGAAATATTCACATGCGCGTTTTTTTTATACTTATCATATTTTTCCTTCCAATCTCAATATGTGCACAGTCCGCAGGTAAACTGCGCCCACTTTCACAGGAAGAGCTACAAGCCAGAAAGTCTCAAAAAAGTGAGCTTACCAGCGATTCCATTAATGCTGCAATTAAGGTTTTGCGATCTTATGCGGATAGTATGTCCCGTGGATCAAGTGATGCGGTACGTAAGGCATATTGTGCAATCTTCAACCCCCTACTATTGGATGTCCTCAAATCGCCCATTTCCTTTGATCATCCATTCGACTCGCTTAAAACGTTGTCGGCCTTAAAATCCCCAGACGGATATGTTCGAATCTATACATGGTTTTTGCAATCTAGGGAAACAGGCACTTTTGAGTATTTCGGAGTAGTGCAGCGCATTAATCCAAAGACTAGATCCTTTGGATTACAAGGTCTGATTGAAAAGAAATACCCCACTGACATTGCTGAGATAAATTTGTTCGATGTAGATGAATGGTACGGTGCAGTATACTATGACATCTTAGAACGTAAGATCAACAAGAAAACCTGCTATTTCCTTTTGGGTTGGCATGGCAAGGATCGATTTTCCTCGCGAAAAGTAATTGATGTATTGAGTTTCGACCCATGGGAAAACGCCGAATTCGGTTTGCCGGTTTTCATAGGTCAAACTGATGTGAAAACGAAATACAGGGTGATTTTCGAATTCGCAGCAAATGCTGTTATGCTATTGCGCTATGATAAGAAAAAGAAGATGGTGGTTTTTGACCATTTGTCTCCATCTAGCCCCTCATTGAAAGGGAACTTCAGTCAATACGGTCCGGATTTCACCTATGACGGCTACCGCTTTAAAAAGTCTAAATGGATCTACAAGAAAAATTTAGATCTGCGTAATTGATTGAGTCAACCAGGCAATTATTTTCTCAATTTTGCAAACCATTGAAAACATAGAACCATGAAACATAATTTTGGAGCAGGCCCGGGCATACTTCCGCGTCAGGCAATTGAGAAATCGGCTCAAGCCATTTTGGATCTTAATGGATCCGGACTTTCCATCTTGGAGATTTCCCATCGAAGCAAGGATTTTGATGCCATCTTGGCTCAAACCAAGTCGTTGGTTAAGGATCTCTTGAATGTGCCAGACAATTACTCAATCTTGTTTTTGCAAGGAGGAGCCAGCACGCAGTTCTCCATGGTTCCAATGAATTTGCTTCCAGTGGGAGGCAAAGCCGCCTATGTTGAGTCTGGTGTTTGGGCTTCAAAGGCAGCCAAGGAAGCAAAGCTCTTTGGCAATGTCGAGATAGTCTCCTCATCCAAGGATCGTAATTTCTGTTATGTTCCTAAAGCATATACCATTCCGGCCGATGCATCCTATTTGCATATAACCTCCAACAATACAATTTATGGAACCCAGATGGCTTTGTTTCCGGAGTCTAAAATTCCGGTGGTATGCGATATGTCCAGCGATATTTTTTCTCGCCCGGTAGATGTTTCAAAATTTGACCTCATTTATGCGGGTGCTCAAAAGAATATGGGGCCTGCCGGAGTCACGCTCGTAATCATGAAAAATGATATTCACGGCAAATCGGGTAGGGCCATACCCACTATGCTGGATTATAAGACACATATAGAAAACGATTCTCTTTTCAATACACCTCCTGTGTTTGCCATATACGTTTGCATGGCTACTTTGGAATGGCTGAAGGAAATAGGTGGAGTAGCTGCCATCGAAAAGATCAATACTCAAAAGGCAAATTTGCTTTACGACGAAATTGATTCCAATCCATTGTTCAAAGGCACTTCCGATGCTGATAGCCGCTCAAAAATGAATGTGTGTTTCCTGCTCGAAAAACCTGAGTTGGATGAATCATTTTCAGCACTACTCAAGGAGAATGGTATTATTGGCCTCAAAGGACATCGCTCAGTCGGTGGCTATCGAGCATCATTGTACAATGCCCTTCCTGTTTCAAGTGTGGAATTCCTGGTTTCGTTAATGCGGGATTTTGCCAATAAAAACGTTTGACCAAAAACGTTTGCATGTTGATTCAAATATCTTAGGGATGTCCCTGTTGTTTGTGTTTTCTAAGATGAAATTCCATGGTTGATTTAGCCAAATTAGAGGAGGTTCGAAACGAGCTGAAGCCTTATAATGCAACTTTGGTAGCTGTCAGTAAAACCAAACCCGTATCCGACATTCAAGAGATGATGAAACATGGTCAGCTCGGATTTGGTGAAAATTATGTCCAAGAGCTTGATGTGAAGCACGGTGAACTAGGTTCGGCTCCTCAATGGCACTTCATAGGGAGTCTACAATCCAACAAGGTCAAGCTGATTGCTCCCTACATCTCCCTGATTCATGGTGTTACTTCTCATAGCGTATTGTTGGAGATATCCAAAAGGTCTACTCAATTAGGACGAGTAACTGATTTGTTGCTTCAGGTGCACATAGCAAAAGAAGAATCCAAATCCGGATTTGATTCGCAAGAGGTATTGTCTTTTTATGAATCTTATTTAAAAGCTCCCTTGCCAGGAGTTTCTATCCGAGGGCTGATGGGCATGGCTACTTTTAAAGATGTCCAAAGCGCTATTGCGGTTGAATTACGCGGTTTGTGGAAGTTGTATGAAAGCTTGGCTAAATTGGGAGGGCCTGATTTCAATACATTGAGCATGGGAATGAGTGGCGACTATAAAATTGCACTCGAAGAGGGAAGTAACATGGTTAGGATAGGAAGCCTTCTTTTCGGAAGCCGAAATTAATTTCAAGTCTTCTGTTTCTTCTTTTTTGCAGCCGGAAACAAAACGTTGTTCAGGATCAATCGGTATCCCGGAGAGTTTGGATGTAGATTCAAGTCGGTAGGAGGATCTCCAACCATATGCTGGTAATCTTCAGGGTCGTGTCCTCCATAAAAGGTCCACATTCCATTGCCAAAAGTTCCGTGGATGTATTTGGCCTCATTAATGGCCTTATTTTCACCCATAACGATCACATTGGGCTTGATCAGGTTCTTGTTGAAGGCAGTGGATTGTCCCATAAAGCCGAAAATCACTTGTTCATGGTTTTGGCAAAGCATGGTGGGTACCACATCCCATTTTGCAGAGTAATCGAAAAGTGTGAAGAAGTCACGGTCGCGATCAATGCGAGCTGGGTTTTTCATATCGATATCTGAAAACCTGTACTCCATCGGGTTGGTACTAAGCTTGAAATTTTGGAATGCAAAAGTCTTACCATAGTCCAATTTGCTGTTGTAATCGGTAGTGGTTCCATCCCCATCATACATGTTTTCGCATATATCGATTCCCTCTGCAGCCAAGGCAATGTCGTAACTGTCGGTACCGGAGCACATGGTAAATAAGAATCCGCCTCCTGCTGTAAAATCCTTGATTTTTTTGGCTACGGCTAGCTTCAGTTGAGAGACTTTCTTGAATCCTAGGCTATTGGCCAACGCCTCCATAGAGCGTACTTGTTCTTGGTACCATGGCGCGTTTCTGAACATAGCATAGAATTTACCATACTGGCCTGTAAAATCCTCATGGTGGAGATGAAGCCAATCGTAAAGCGGAAGCTTGCCTGCAATTATTTCCTCATCGTAAATGACCTCGTATGGTATCTCGGCATAAGTTAGCGCCAAGGTAACTGCATCGTCCCATGGCAACTTGTTTTTCGGTGAATAAACGGCAATCTTGGGAGCTTTCTCCATTCGCACCACCTCCATATTGACTTCAGGATCGCCAATTTCAACACGAATTGCGTTGGCTTGAGCATCGGCAATTACCGCAAAGGAAACTCCACGTATCACACATTCTGATTCCAAGCTTTTGGAGTAAGGGAAAAGAAAGCTGCCTCCTTTGTAATTCAACAGCCATTCCATAGTGCCACCTTGTTTGTTCAACTCCCAATAAGCGATGCCATAGGCTTTTAGATGGTTCTTTTGGGATTCATCCATTTGAATAAGTAAGTGGGATGCCATCACTTGGCTTGAAAAAATCAGCCAAGTAATTATCAAAGTTATGTACTTGCTCTTTGTCATTAGAATGGCCGACCGTCACCCGATCTATCAGAGTCGTTGAAATCATTCATGTCATTCATTTTTGAGCCCCTTGTAACCCTGTCTGCATCTTGGTTTCTGGGTATGGGGCTTAAGCTATCATCTTTGAAGTCATACGAATCAAGGTCTTCGAACCGGGTAAGGCTGCCAATGAACTTCAAGTTCACAGATGTGGTTGCACCGTTTCTGTTTTTAGCAACACTGATCTCGGCGATTCCTTTCGTGGAGTTTCCGTTTTCATCTTGATCCAGCTCATAGTATTCAGGACGATATATGAAGAGAACCATATCGGCATCCTGCTCAATAGCTCCCGATTCGCGAAGGTCGGAGAGTTGCGGCTTTTTACTGCTCCCCCTGGTTTCTACAGCTCGGCTTAACTGTGATAATGCAATGATAGGCACGCTTAATTCTTTTGCAATTGCTTTTAAAGAACGTGAAATGGTGCTGATTTCTTGTTCACGGTTTCCGATTTTTGAATCACCACCTGCCACCATAAGTTGCAAATAATCAATGATGATCATACTTACTTTCTTCTCGGCTACCAATCTGCGACATTTGGCGCGAAGCTCGAATACGGATAGGGCAGGTGTGTCATCAATATACAAGGGCGCATCGAGTAAAGGTTTAACCTTTGAGTTTAATTGCTCCCACTCATAGCTTTCAAGTCTTCCTTTTCTGATCTTGTCGGATGGGATGCCTGTTTCTGAAGAAATCAATCGGTTGACCAACTGTACGGAAGACATCTCCAATGAGAAGAAGGCTATCGGATTACCGTATTTGACAGAGGCGTTTCTAGCAACTGAAAGTACAAAAGCGGTTTTGCCCATACCTGGACGAGCCGCTATGATGATTAGGTCTGATTTTTGCCAACCTGCAGTAACACGATCCAGTTCTGTAAATCCACTAGGCACACCGGTAACGCCTTCTTTTTGGTTGGCTGCGATTTCGATTTCCTTCATGGCTTTTGACACCAATGAGGTCATGTCTTCGTAGTTGCGTCGAATATTGCCCTCTGCTATTTCAAACAGGTTGCTTTCCGCCTTGTCGAGCATTTCCAACACGTCTTTGTTGTCTTCATAGGCATCACGGATGGTTTCACCTGAGATACGTATCAATTCACGTTGGATATGCTTTTGCAGTATGATTCGAGCATGGTATTCGATGTTTGCAGCAGACGCAATGCGGCTGGTCAGTTGGGAAATGTAGAACGCTCCACCAACGATTTCCAAATTTCCGTTTTTCTTGAGGGCCTGAGTAACGGTCAATATATCGATGGGCTGGTTCTTATGGAACAGCTCATGAATTACTTCGAATATCAAACGGTGGGCATCCTTGTAAAAGCAATCCGGCTTTAAAATGTCAATAACAGCCGATAATGCGTCCTTTTCCAGCATCAATGCGCCTAATACGGCTTCTTCCAAATCAACTGCCTGTGGGGGGAGTTTACCAGAGAAGCTGGATAATTGGACGGGAGGTTGTTTTTTCTTATCGGTTTTTCGGTTCTTATCTTTATTGAGTTCCATGTCGAAGGCTATGTATTCAAATTTAAAAAACCTGCCAATGGGCAGGTTGGATGTGGGAAACTTTTAAAGGGCTGTAATGAAGCAGGTAAAGATGGTTTATTCCATGCTTTTATTCCTCTATTACTCCCATGGAACAGAATTTTGCAATCCTTTTGTCAATCCTTGATTGTGCGTCTAATTTCGAAAGCTCTTCCAGGAGGTTCGTTACTCTGTTGCGGACTGATTCAAACATTTCTGTTGGATTGGAGTGAGCGCCACCCAATGGTTCTTTTATGATATCGTCAACTAGTCCTAGGCCTGACATGTCATTTGCTGTAAGCTTAAGCGCCTCGGCAGCTTTTTCTTTATTGTCCCAGTTCCTCCATAATATGGAAGAGCAAGACTCAGGCGAGATAACGGAATACCAGGTGTTTTCCAACATCAGAACCCGATCGCCAATGCCAATTCCTAAAGCGCCTCCTGATGCTCCTTCTCCAATGATGACACAAATTACAGGAACTTTTAGGATTGACATTTCATAAAGGTTTCTGGCAATAGCCTCTCCTTGGCCCCGTTCTTCAGCTTCCAATCCGGGGAATGCACCTGGTGTGTCTATAAGAGTGACAATTGGTTTATTGAATTTTTCCGCCAATTTCATCAGCCTTAAAGCTTTTCTGTATCCTTCAGGGTTTGGCATGCCGAAATTTCGGTATTGCCTCATTTTGGTGTTGTTGCCCTTCTGCTGTCCGATAAACATAACGCTATTGCCACCCATCATACCGAATCCTCCAATCATAGCCTTGTCATCCTTCACACCCCGATCTCCGAACAATTCCATGAATGTACCATCGCTGAGGGCATTGATGTAATCCAACGCATAGGGCCTTTCAGGGTGCCTGGATAATTGCACTCTTTGCCATGGTGTCAGGTCTGAATAGATTTTTTTACGGGCTTCAACCATCTTTTTTTCGATTTCTGCGACCAAACTTGTCACATCCACCTTGCCCTTTAGGCCTAATTGGCGCGCCTTTTCTAGCTGATCGTTAAGCTCTTCAAGGGGTTTTTCAAAATCTAGGTAAGCCATAAGGATTTCTTTGCTATCTGTTACAAATATAATCAACTGCTTTCAAATGCTGTGGCGTGTCTCATTCGTTTTCATTTATTATATTCGCTCCACAACTTACGTCGGATGATCTGTTTTCCAAATGCAAAGATCAATCTGGGTCTCAGAGTGCTCCGAAAGCGAGCTGATGGATTCCATGACATTGAAACAGTGTTTTTTCCAATTCCGTTACGTGACATTCTGGAGCTAGTTGTTTTGGAGCCTGGATTCGTTGGAGATCGATACTTGGAGTTAAGAAATTCTCGAAGGCTTTATTACTCTTATTCCGGAAATGCTGTAGTTGATAATCCCGAAACTGAATTGTCGGTAAGGGCAATAATGGCTTTTGATAGGGAGTTTGGTGTTACAAATGATTTGTATATCCATTTACACAAGAAAATACCTTCCGGTGCAGGACTTGGAGGAGGGTCCTCTGATGCTGCCAATGCATTGAAAATCATCAATACCATAGAAGGGGGAAAAACAAATGAATCGATTTTGATGAAACTGGCAGCTTCATTGGGAAGTGATTGCCCTTTTTTCATTTCTAACAAGCCTAGTTTTGCCAGTGGAAGAGGGGAGATACTTCAGTCAATTTCCATATCCCTTTCCGGATATCATTTGGTTTTGGTTAAACCTTCATTTGGTGTTTCAACCGCAGCAGCTTATTCAGGAGTGGTTCCCAAGTGCGATCCTGATGCACCAAGTTTAATTGATATTGTCAAATTGCCAATTGATTCTTGGCCCAATATCCTTGTTAACGAATTCGAAAATGGCGTTTTTGAAGTTCATCCCCAATTAGCGCAGATAAAAAGTGAACTTTATGAAATGGGTGCGTCGTATGCCTCAATGAGCGGTAGCGGTTCTACCATGTTCGGGCTCTTCAAGATCGAACCTGAGTTGGAAGGCACATTCAATGATTTTTTTGTTTTCAAAACAGCTTTATGATACAATGACATCGAAGGCGGTCTGGATTTTTTCTATGCTAATGTTGTCAACGGCCATTTCGTTGGCTACTGAAAGGCCAATTTTCAAAACTTCCATAGAAAAGGCTTTTGAGGCATTTCATGAAAAAAACTACCATTCGGCTAAAATAGGTTTTGAAAAGTCGGAGGATGTTTTTCCGGCATTTTCAGCGTATGGAATGTCGCTTTATTTTGCTTCCGACTCCACTGGTAATCTCGATTTGGATTCTGCGTATTTGATGATCAAAAAAGCGATAGCACTTTGGCCGACCATTACCAAGAGGGAAACAAATGTTGCAAAACGTCTTTCGATTACAATTTCCGATTTCTATTCCATCCAAGATACTGTGTTGCGTAAGGCTTTTGACAGGGCATTGCTATCGGGCACACCACAAGCTCTAGATAGCTTTATCGTCGGGTTCCCGGTAAAGGAGCTGGTTGATTCGGCCGTGTCCATCAGAAACAGAATTGCATTTGACGAAACTGAAAAGTATGGAACAGCTGCTGCATATCTAAGCTACATGAATCGTTTTCCCGAATCTTCCTACTTTTCCATAGCTAAAAACCGTTACTCCAAATTGCTTTATGAGGAATCTGTAATGGGCGGGAGTGTAGGTGAGTATGAGGTTTTCATCAGAAGTTTTCCGAATAACCCATTTGTGAATGATGCTTGGCGGAAGTTGTTTTCCCTAACCACGCGCAACAGTAGTGATGAAAGGCCCTATCTCGATTTTATAAATAATTACCCATCTAGTCCGCTTGTTGAGGATGCATGGTTCATAATTCGTGAGAATTTCTTTATTAAGAATCCCGGAAA
>JBKDSL010000239.1:0-3042 GCA_046340555.1 Bacteroidota bacterium | reverse complement strand
GTGGATGAGATTACAACACTTCTAGAACACTATCCCGAGTTGAATGCCGCACAATTGTTTCAGTGTGCCACGGCAAATGCAGCAGCACTTTTTGGATGGAATGATTTGGGATGTTTCGAAAAAGGGAAAAAACCTGGAGTGGTGTTGGTGGATGGCGCGTCAAGCAAACGACTCGCCTAAGAAACGGTTAACCCAACTTTATTTTCAGCTTGGTTCCTGGCTTGATCACATCTGCATTGGGCAGCTTGTTGGCCTTTTTGATGTCGTCTGCCGATACGCCACGGTATTTGCGTGCAATACTCCAAAGCGTATCGCCAGGCTGAACCGTGTGGACTACATATTTTACAGCGGGAGTCTTTTTTGCCGGTGCGGCCTTAGCTTTAGCAACTACAGGCTTTTCAGTCGCAGGAGAATTTACGGCAGTCTCAACGGGCTCTTTAGGTTTTGCAACGGAGTCCAATCCGGCCACAACCTCTTTTTTCACTTCTTCAGGTGTGTTATCATCGTCGTCTTCTGCTTCTTGCTTCGGGTTGAACTTTATAGCCACAGTCTTTTTCACATTCACAAACACACGCAATTGTTGCCCGGGGTGAATCCTGTCTGATTTCAAATTGTTCCACTTCTTAATCTGTGTATAGGTGGATTGGTTTTTTTGTGCGATGCTCGAAAGTGTTTCACCTGAACGAACACGGTATGTCTTCCATTGTTTGGTCCAAACGGTTTTATAAACCACTCCGGTATCAGCTTGCGCAACTGCAGGCGAAGAAACGGGCTTTGGAGCTTTGAACGAAGGCTTCATGGACCCACAACCGATAGTCGAGTAATAGGTGTTCATCATCCCTGCCACGATTTCGTTGCGTACATAACTGCTTCCCACTCCAAGTACAATGGAGATCAAACGGACATCATCTTGTTTGGAGGTGGCAGCCAGGCAGAATCCCGCTCTACGGGTATATCCGGTTTTCAATCCATCCACATGTTCATCGTAGTCGATAACCAAACGGTTATGGTTACGGTGGATGGCTTTGGATTTGTTGTTGCTGATTTCCGCATAACCGATAGAGGTGATGCGCAAGATGTCGTCGTATTTCAAAAGCTCCAAACAAAGCTTCAACAAATCGTTAGGCGACGATTTGTTATCAAACTCTCTGATGGCTGCAGGTAGTCCGGATGGGGTCGAAAAGAACGTGTTGGTCATTCCCAACTCCGCTGCACGCGCATTCATGCGCAACAAAAAATCTTCGATGTTTCCGTTAAGATGTTTGCCGATGTCGCTGCAGGCTTGGTTGTTGGATGGAATCATCGCCAATTGCACCAGCGATTCAAGCGTATAGGTTTCTGTGGTGGTGATCACCTTGCGGCTACGTGGACTTTTTTTGTAGGAACGCGTAACGGTGATTTCGTCGGACCAATCGCGCTTTTGGGCTGTGATGTCTTCAACCGCCAAAAGGGCCACCATCATTTTGGTAAGGGAAGCAATGGGAAAAGCTTCGTCCATGCGTTTTTCCCAAACGATGGTGTTTTTATTGATGTCGTAAAGCAGCCCAGCCCTCAAATCGCCCTCTCTACTCACAAGGCCGTCCATCGACTCCAATTTGAAAGGGCTTTGGTCTGCGGTTTGTCCTACCGCAGCAAAGCAACCCAACACCATCAGCAGGATTACGAGCGGCAAACGAAGTTGAAAATTTATTTTGTTGGACATGTTTGTGGCGTCTGTAAGGAATTCAATTTTAGGCATTCCTTACGGGAAAGTGAAGATAGTGAACACATTCAATATCAACAACCCAATGTTGATTTCGTTATTTAGATAAACGTTAAAAAGCGAGCCCTATTGTGGGGTCAATCGTCTATTGCCAAATCAATCCGTTCGGAAGGTGGAATTCCGAGTAAGATCTGAAACAACCATGCCTGAAAAAACCGTTTCAACGGAATGGCAGCAATCCCGCATGCGGTCGCGAATGGCGCCAGTCCAGCCTGGCAGGGCTGCGGGCGATTCGGCCCATGTTTTTTGGTTGGGCCATTGGGCAATGGCCAAGTATTTGTTGGCATCTTGTTTCAACAGCCGTGAGCCCAGGCTTCCGCTGTTCCGGTAAATGGCCTCGGTTAATTCTTTCCAAGCGCGCTCAAAATCGGCTTGGCGCCCATCCATCACATCGAAAAGGTAAACCACATGAAACATGATGTAAGGATAAAAAACTAACTCAAATGCGCGATTTCAAAATCGCTTCGGCAAAATACAAATCCTCGGGCCACGTGATTTTGATATTGCTGTTTTCGCCTCCCACCAAATGCACCTTTCCTCCGGTTGATTCAAAAAGCGATGCATCGTCAGTGAAGCTGCCTGCGGTCTGTTCGCGATAGGCATTCATAAGCCTGCTGAAATCAAAACACTGGGGTGTTTGCACAGCCACGTATTGCTCACGGTCTACAGCCACGGTTACGGCGTCGGTTTTTTTACGCAACGAGTCCCTTACGGGGATGACGGGTATGGCACTTCCGTGGATGATGGCTTCGCGGAAGGCGGTTTCTATCAATTGATCAGTTGCCAGCGGCCTGACGGCATCATGAATGGCGACCACCCCATCGCCCGAAAGGGCATTCAAGCCGTTTGCAACGGATTCGGTACGGGTGCTACCACCGGCTACCAATTGAAATTTTTCAGGAGCAATGTTCAAACCGAATTGGTCGGCTAACGATTGGAAATATTCGAATTGCGATTGAGGAATCACCACTACCACACGGTCGGCTAGGGCCGAAAACAAGTCGATGGAGCGGAAAAGAACCGGCCTTCCATCAAGCAATTGAAATTGTTTAGGAACCTCGCCCCCGAACCTCAGGCCTTGTCCGCCTCCAACAATGAGTGCGAATTTTTCCAATGTGATCGGGGTGTATGGATCAGAGGATCAGCATGGCATCGCCATAGCTGTAGAAACGGTATTTTTCTTTGATAGCCACCTTGTAGGCGTGCATGATCAAGTCATAACCTCCGAAAGCAGCCGTCATCATGAGCAAGGTCGACTCAGGCATATGGAAGTTGGTTAC
>JBKDSL010000238.1:0-1486 GCA_046340555.1 Bacteroidota bacterium | reverse complement strand
TATCTAACCAGTTCCATAGGTTCTCACCTGATGGGCGGACAAATCACCGCTAGGAACATAGGTGGCTTGACTTATGAAGTGACTCTCACCTTATACCGCGATACATTGGGAATACCGATGTACACAACTGCATTGGTCTATTACTTTGACTCTTTGTCAAACCCAATTTTTACTAGAAATGTATTTGTTGGACAACCCACAGCAATAGGAAATGGTGTAGAGAAATATGCATATATTGACACCGTTACCTTCCCCAATTCAGGAACCTTCCGAGCACATTTTTATGATTGTTGTCGCAATGCAGCCATCCTTAACATCGGATCAGGGGCTGGATCTGGAAACTTATACCTCGACAATATCATTTATGCAGACTCCACTAACTCTTCTCCAATCTTCTTAAACGACCCCATTACTATAGCACAAGATAGCGTACCATTCAGCTATAATCCGAGCCCTTTTGACATTGATGGTGATTCATTGAGTTGGACCATGGACATTCCTATGGACTATATTGCAGGTTCACCCACCGGTGTTCCATTTCCGATTTATTTTTTACCACCTGGTGACTCAGCAAATCCATTTACCCTGAATCCCGTTACAGGTGAAATCACATTCACACCAACGGCCATCGGTAACTTTCAAATCTCGGTAAAAGCCATCGAGTACAGAAACGGAATAGCAATCGGATCCATTAGAAGAGATATGCAGCTTATTGTAATTCCAAGCCCTAATACACCAATTGTAGTTGTATCCACACCAAACATCTACAGAATGTCCCCTACAGCAGGCACCACTTCAGCACCCACATATGTTAACCCTGGGCAGCATCTTCAATTTTTATTTGACGCCTACAATTACGATAACGGCCCAATTGAAACCACAGTTTCAGGAACGGCTTTCTTTGCTGCTACTCCCGCTGTTGTAACCTCAAATAACCCTTTTACCAACTTTGGATTTTTCACAAATACCCACACCATCATCGATTGGTATCCAACACAAGCGGATGTACGCTCAACCCCTTACAACATCATTTTTCGTTGTGCTGATTTCTATGGCCCTTACAAGTTTTACAATGACCATACCTATGCCGTCTATGTAACCAATACTCCATTGGGGATTGACGACCCAACTGCTTCAACAGGTAATAATGCGTTGTTGATTAAGACATGTGACATACTTGGAAGAGAAGTGCCAAAGGATACTAAAGGACTTGTGGTACGCATGTACAGCGACGGATCTGCACAAAAAGTATTTGTATTTGAAGATTGATCAATAAGAAATAGGTTATAAAAAAGGCTGCCGATATCGGCAGCCTTTTTTATTGAAAAGAAAAAATCTATCCTTTGAATTTCTGCTGTAAGTCAGTAAGCTTTTTCTGTTGGTATGAGTTCCATAGCTTCTCGAAAACCGATTTGGTATCACGGGAGAAGTCCCCACGCATGATCCAATCGTAATAGGATGGGTCGGATTGGAAAACGTCCATGAC
>JBKDSL010000237.1:0-54246 GCA_046340555.1 Bacteroidota bacterium | reverse complement strand
CCTCTATTATAGAATCCATTCTTGCAGCTGTTGACAAGGGTAAGATCAAAATCAAAAAGGTGGAGGATAACACTTCATCACAGGTTGAAATCGTTATCCATTTGCATCCCGATGCTTCTCAGGACCCCGACAAGGCCATAGAGGCGCTCTATGCTTTCTCCTCATGTGAAGTTTCCATCTCGCCTAATTGCTGCATCATCGAGGAGGGGCGTCCACGTTTTGTAAGTGTGAACGAAATACTCGACATCTCCACCCGCAATACCGTTGATCTGCTTCGCTTGGAGTTGGAAATCGCCCGTCAGGAAAAAGAGGATGAATGGCATTATTGTTCATTAGAAAAAATCTTCATTGAAAAGCGCATTTATCGTTCATTGGAAGAGTGCGAAACATGGGAGCAGATCATAGACACCATCGCCGCAGGTCTCAAGCCTTATCTGAAGAAACTGAAAAGGCCAGTCACTTATGATGACATGGCTGGATTGACAGAGCTTAAGATCAAGCGTATCTCCAAATTCGACAGCCACAAGGCTGAGGAGAAAATTGCAGGTATTGAAGCGGAGTTGGATCGAATCAACAACGATCTCGCCAATATCAAGAATTATGCTGTAGCATACTTCAAGGAGTTACTCAAGAAATACGGTAAGGGTAGGGAGCGACGTACTCAGATTTCGTCATTTGAGGCGATTGTCGCATCCAAAGTGATTGCCAATAACCAAAAGCTTTTTGTGAATAGGGTCGAAGGGTTCGCAGGATTCAGCATGCGCAAGGACGAGTTCGTTTGTGATTGCTCAGATATGGATGATGTTATTGCCCTTAGCGGGGATGGCAAATTCACCGTGGTGCGCATTGTCGAGAAGTCATATATGGGTAAAGACATCAAGCATATTTCCCTTTTTGAGAAAAATGACGACCGAACCGTTTACAATCTGATTTACCAAGATGGGCCACGCGGTGATATCATGGTGAAGCGTTTCACCATCACAGGTGTTACCCGAGAAAAGTTCTACGACTTGACAAAGGGCACGGAAGGGTCCAAGGTGCTATACCTCGGGGTTACCAGCGTCGATAAGCCTCCGGTGGTTCAAATTCAATTGCGTCCAAGGCCCAAGTTGAAAAACCTGAATATCGATGTCAATTTCGCTGATGTATTAATCAAGAATCGGTCGGCAGTCGGCAACATTGTCACCAAGTTCGGCATATCCAAATTGCGTGTTGTCAATCCGGGTGCGCCTGCCACTGCCAACAGTCCTAAGGCTTCATCTGTTTCCGAGTCGGCATCCGCAGATAAGAAGTCAGACGAAACGAAAGGAAAGAACCCGAAATCGCAAATCAAACTTGAATTCTGATCGCAAGCCTGCCGATTCCAGGCACTATTTGCGCTTGAAGATCCTTGCTGAGGTTATTGCTTCTTACGATGGAATTTTGCCATTGCATCGGCATCTAGCTACTTTTTTCAAAGGAAATCCCGGTTTTGGTTCTTCTGACCGGAAGCTCTATCGCCGATGGATTTATGCTTGGTTCCGATTGGGAAAGTTTGCCAGCCAATTGGAATTCAACAAACGTGTTTTTGTTGCATATTTTTTAGTGAATGGTTTGAGCGATGAGCTCTCAATTTTCTTAAACACAGCTTCAGGTTTTCAATTTCCAATTCAAGAGCTTTCTTTGAAGGAAAGGGTGGGGCTTGTTTGTACGGCTATAGCTTCTAAGGATTTGGATGGATTGTTTCCTTTCCAATCTAAACTTTCTAGTGGTATGGATCGGATTAAGCTTGCCGAATCCATGCTTGTCCAACCCGATGTTTTCATCCGCGTTAAGCGAGGTTTTGAATCTAAAGTTCAAAATGAATTGAATGCAAAGAATATTTCATTTGAGAATACCGATTTGGGAAATTGTTGGAAGTTGGCTGCGGCATCGAATTTACAGGATTTGAAATCTTTCACTACTGGTTTTTTCGAGGTTCAGGACTACGGTTCTCAGGCCGTTGCTGATATGATTCCTGCGCAAAATGGTCAATCGTGGTGGGACGCTTGTAGCGGTGCTGGAGGGAAATCGCTTTTTTTGGCGGACAAATTCACGGACATCAATTTGCTTTGTACGGATACACGAGAAAGCATATTGGTCAACTTAAGGGAGCGCATCGCTCGTAGCAAATGTCGTGGTATTAGATCCGGCGTTTTGGATGCGACTAAAGAAATTCCGAAATCAATCCCCTTCAATGGGGTTTTGGTTGATGCCCCATGCTCTGGATCTGGCACATGGTCACGCAACCCCGAAAACCTTGTGTTTTTTGAGGAATCCAGATTGGCTCATTATTCGAACACACAAAATGCCATATTGAATAACGTTAGTCGAGCTTTGACTTCAGGTTCATTTTTGGTTTACATGACCTGTTCCCTTTTTGCCTTGGAAAATGAGGATGTGATTTTGCCCTTTGCTCAAAGTGGTGAATATCATTTGATTGTGCAAGAATTGATTTGCGGATTTGAGCATGATTCCGACAGCCTATTTATTGCCGTTCTAAGAAAAAACTGATTGTGGTTTAAACCTTTTTGCTTCGAATGTGTCGTTAATCTTGGACTTGACTTTGATTTACTCCATTATCATTATTCCCTACCTTTGAATTAAAATCCTTCGATTATCATGAAAAAGTTTCTGCTGCTTGCAATGGTTATCTTTTGCGCTCAAGCATCCTCTGCTCAGAATTACAATCTCACTTTGCGCTCCACACTTTCTTATGGTGTATCATTGTCAAACATCGGTGGTTATGTGGATGGTCAAGGCAACGAATATGCGTTGGTAGGTTATTATGATGGTCTATCCATAGTGAACGTAACCGATCCCGACAATCCCTTTATTGCGTTCACCGTAAATGGCGCACCTTCCGATTGGCGCGAGATTAAAACTTGGAGCACTTACGCATATGTAACCACCGAGGGTGGTAACTCTGGTCTGCAAATCGTGGATCTTTCAAACCTGCCTAATTCGATCAACTCCAAATACTGGAAAGGGTCTGGTGCCATAAACAATCAGTTGGAAACCATACACGCGCTTCACATTGATGAAGCTCATGTGTATCTGTTTGGTAGTAACCTCTTTAGTGGGGAGGCGATTATCGCCGACCTTGCCGATCCATGGAATCCGGTTTACGTGGGTCGCACGCCCTTCCCAGATGAGTATATCCACGACGGATATGTGCGTAACGATACACTTTGGGCCGGACATATTTACGGTGGATACTTCGCTGTTTACGACGTAACCAACAAGACCAACCCTGTGAAACTGGCTCAACAAACAACCCCGAACAATTTCACGCACAACACTTGGTTGAATGATGCAGGAACGGTACTTTTTACCACTGACGAAACAGCAGATTCATATCTGGCATCATACGATATAACCGACTTGAACAACATCCGAGAACTTGATCGTTTTCAATTAACTCCTGGTTCTCAATCCATAGTTCATAACACGCATATTTTAAATGATTTTGCCGTCACATCCTGGTATAAGGATGGCGTTTCCATAACAGATGTTTCAAGGCCTGATAATATTATTCCAGTTGGTAGATACGATACCTACGCTCAGGGATCCGGCAACGGATTCAACGGTTGTTGGGGCGTTTATCCTTTTCTGCCAAGTGGTACCGTTGTAGCATCCGATATCGACAACGGACTTTATGTTTTGACTCCTAATTATGTCCGTGGTTGTTATTTGGAAGGTATTGTAGTCGATAGTATAACGGGTACTCCCTTGAACAATGCAACAGTGCAAGTTTTAACCACAACCATGAATGAGGTTACCGGACTTGATGGTGTGTTTAAAACGGGAACTGTCACCCCGGGCACTGTGTCTGTTCAGGTTTCACGAAGCGGATATATCACCAAGACCATACCCAACGTACAACTCGTAAATGGACAACTTACCAACCTGACTGTAGAGTTGGCATCATTCAACACTTTTGTGGCATCAGGACAAGTGTTGAACGCAGTTACTGGTTTACCTGTTGCAGGTGCGCAGGTGAACATTGTTGGACCTGCTTCCAATGATGTTTTGGTTACCAACGCAAATGGTGAATTCGCTATTCCCGCGTTCGCTCCAGATTCTTACAGTTTGGATGCTGGCTCATGGGGATTTCAAACTTATTGCGCAGATAACGTTTCCATCAATAGTAACACCGTTCCGCTAACCATCAACCTGCAGCCTGGTATTTATGATGATTTCACATTTGATTTAGGATGGACCGTTAGCGGGATTTCAGGTAATCCATGGGAGCTTGGCGAGCCCATTGGAACTACTCTTTTTGGAACACAATCGAATCCGGAAGATGATGTGAATAGCGACTGCCGCGACAAAGCCTATGTTACCGATAACGGTGGAGGGCAAGCTGGTAGTAACGATGTGGATGGAGGGAATACCGTGTTGACTTCGCCCGTATTTGATGCCACCCAGTTTCTGAATCCTTACGTGAACTATTATCGTTGGTTTTATAATGCAGGCGGACAAGGTAATCCAAATGACACTTTGAGAGTCAGAATCTCTAATGGTATTACAACAGCCACACTTGAAACCGTATTGAATAATTCCACAGGCAATGGAACTTGGGTTTCAAAAAGCTATCAGATCGCCACATTCCTTGCACCAACATCCAATATGCAATTCATAATTGAAACAGCCGATTGGCCTGGTCCTGGAGGGCATATTGTTGAAGGCGGACTCGATAAGTTCGAGGTTGTGGAAGGCCCTGCTTCAGTAGCTGAAAACGGTTTTACGAGCCTGACGGTTTATCCCAATCCAAGTAACAATGCCTTTACAATGGCTGTACCTAATGGATTGGCTGATGGGTTAATAGTCGTATCCGACTTGTCGGGCAGGGTAGTGAACGAACTTCCGATAAGAAATGCACAATCAACTGTACAGTTCGGCGAAAACCTTGCGAAAGGGATTTACGTGGTAACGGTTAAAGCTCAAGGCTACTTGTTCTCCTCAGTCCGCATCACCAAGATCTGAAAAGCCACTATACGTTGAAACGGAAATGCATCACATCTCCGTCTGCAACTACGTATTCCTTTCCTTCAACCGAAAGTTTTCCAGCCTCTTTGCAGGAGTTTTCTGAACCGTATTTGAGGTAGTCAGCATAGTGGATAACCTCAGCGCGGATAAATCCTTTCTCAAAATCAGTGTGGATCACACCTGCTGCTTGGGGTGCTGTCATGCCTTGATTAATGGTCCATGCCCGAACCTCTTTCTCGCCCGCAGTAAAGTAGGTGTATAGGTTCAGTAGTCGATAAGCTGCCTTGATCAGTTTGCTTACACCCGACTCGGCAAGTCCTAGATCGTCGAGGAATACTTTGCGGTCCTCGTAATTCTCCATCTGTGCTATGTCGGCTTCAATCGCTGCGTCAATAACAAGTACTTCGGCATGCTCGTCTTTCACCGCTTGTCGCACACGCTCAACATATGCATTGCCGGTAAGCACCGACTTTTCATCTACATTGCATACATACATCACAGGTTTTTCTGTGAGCAAGTAAATGTCAGCCACATGTTGGCGATCCTCTGGCTGCACAGGTGCTGATCGAGCTGATTTACCCTGTTCAAGATGTTTCTTGTAAATCGACAATACGTCAAAAGCTTTTTTGGCTTCCTTGTCGGTTCCAACACGCGCCGCTTTCTCAACCTTTTGGATTTTCTTATCAACGGCCTCCAAATCCTTGAGCTGAAGTTCCAAGTCGATGGTTTCTTTGTCGCGAACAGGATCTACACTACCATCTACGTGAACAACATTAGGGTCTTCAAAACAGCGTAATACATGTAAAATGGCATCTGTTTCGCGGATGTTTGCCAAAAATTGATTTCCCAAGCCTTCACCTTTGCTTGCGCCCTTAACCAATCCGGCGATATCAACGATTTCAACAGTGGTTGGCACCACTTTTTGTGGCTTTACCAATCGCTCCAATTGTTCCAACCGTTCATCGGGTACGGTTATCACTCCCACATTGGGCTCTATGGTACAGAAAGGGAAGTTGGCCGCCACTGCTTTGGCATTCGATAGACAATTGAAAAGGGTTGATTTGCCTACGTTTGGCAGTCCAACAATGCCGCATTTGAGTCCCATAATCGTGTTTTTATTTTTTTATAATGGATGTAGATCTGATCCGGGTAATTGAAATTAACCCATCTCGGGCCGCAAAATTAGCCATTTCACCATTCATCCCAATCCATGAAATCGTCTAAATCCCTACGTTCTTTCTTGGTCGGGCGACCTAAACCAGGTTCACGCCATGCGGCCCGCTGAGCCATCATGGTTCGCATGGCGTTTAAAGTCTCATTCGAAGTGGTTTCTTCGCAGTAGTCTTTGACCTTCGATGCCGGTTGGCGATTCTTAACTGTGGCCATTACTTTGAAGCTTCTTTCAAAAGCTCCAAACCGTATGGTGAACTCATCTCCGGAATGAATGTTGCGGGATGGTTTCAGCGGTTGGTCTTTCATTCTTACCTTTTCCAAATCACAGGCTTGCGAAGCCAATCCTCGCGTCTTGTACAAGCGAACAGCCCATAGGAACTTGTCTATTCGTATCCCTTCACTCATGGTTGTTGCTTTTTGGATTTTGGATTTTCTGTTTTTTTAGCCTCCACAATCTCTAAAGTAGCCAGGTCGCAGATGGTTCTGAACTGACCGAATATCACCCACGCCCTGTCGTTTTCCATTTGTTCCAATATGCCAATGGTACTTCCGTTCTCAAGTCTCACATGCATACCAGGGGCAAGCGCACTTCGAAGATTAGCAAGTTTTTCCTTGCGTCTATTTTCAGCTTCCTTAGGGTTTTCTTGACGCTTAGGTTTTAAAAACGCTTTCGAGTATTTGTCGATTACCGGTTTCTTGTCCTTGGCCTTTTTCCATTCTTTCAAGAATGCCCTAAATCGTTCTTCGTATTCCCTGGTTGTTCGCTCCTCGCTTTTACGAATCTTTTCCTCACGAACCTTGTAGTTTCTTTCAAGATCCGATTTGAGCCTCTCATAATTGGTGGTCAATTCACTCAAGCTACGGTCTTTTTTGGCTGCGGCATCAAGTCGTGCATTCAAAAGCTCGCGATCGTTTTCCAATTCAGTGAGCAGCTTTTCAAGACGCAGGCTTTTACCTGAAACTTTACGCCTGGCATTCAATATTACCGGCTTGGGCAATCCACTTCGTTCTGCAACCAGGAAGGTATAGGAGCTGCCCGGCTTTCCAACCATAAGCCGGTACAAGGGTTGCAGCCTTTTTAAATCAAACTCCATGGAGCCGTTCATGATGCCAGGTGTCTTGTCGGCCATCACCTTTAGGTTCAAATAATGGGTTGTGATGATGCCGCGAGCATGTCGTGCGTTCAGCTCCTCCAACACGGCTTCAGCCAAGGCTCCTCCAAGATTTGGATCGGTACCGGTTCCGAATTCATCAATCAGAAAAAGGCTGTTACCATCAACATGCTCTAGAAACTCTCGCATGTGCCTAAGTCGCGAACTATAGGTGCTCAACTCATATTCGATGGATTGGCTATCTCCGATATCTACGAAAAGGTTTTGGAAAATCCCCATTTCTGATGACTCGTGAGCGCTGATTGGAATACCCGATTGCAACATCATTTGCAAAACCCCACTGGTTTTCATACATACGGTTTTTCCTCCGGCATTCGGACCGCTTATTACTAGGATTCGATTTTCCTCATTCAATTCCAAATCGAATGGTACTGTATCTTTCTTTAGTTTTTTGTTTTGCAGAAACAGGATCGGGTGCCTGGCCCTTTTCAATTTCAAGAAAGGTTCAGAGGCGATGGTTGGTACTGTGCCGTTGATGGAAATTGAAAATATGGCTTTTGCCCGGTTGAAATCCATCAATCCCAACTGTTCACGATAAAGAATCAAAACCGGACCAAACCTGCGCGTTGAGTCGGTAAGTTGCCTCATTATGCGTCTTATTTCCTTTTGTTCCTCATACTCCAACGTTGCGATGCTGTTATTGACACCTACGGCTTCTTCAGGCTCTAAGAAAGCCGTTTTGCCTGTTGCAGAGGTATCATGTATGATGCCCGGTAATACCCGCTTTTGTTCGGCCATAATGGCAATAACACGGCGGCCATTACGACTGCTCTCTTCTGCTTCAGTCAAATAGCCCTGTTTTCTGTATTTGGATAGGATGGAACCATACAATCGGTCGGCCTCTATCCTGGACCTTTGCAGGCTACGACGGATACGGCCCAACTCGGGCGAAGCGGAAGTGCGGACTTTTCCATGTTCGTCTAAAACCTCATTTATACGCTCCAGAATGATTGGTTCGTATGGTGCTGACTCAAAAATGGCTGCCAATTCAGGGTGCACTCCTATCCGGTTCCTGAAAAATGAGTGCATATCACGCATTACTTCCAAAAACAAGGCAATCTCCATGAATTGTCCCTCAGCCAATGTACTTCCTTCGATACGGAGTAAACCTGCCGGTTTGGCGATATCGGGATAGGTTGTGCACGGGAAAGGAAGTCCAGAAGACATTATTTCCTGCATTTGGGCTGTTCTTGATAAAAGCAATCGAATTCCATCCAAGTCACAAATGGGCGCACATGCTTCAGCCAATTCCTTACCCATGTTAGATAGACAATGGGCATTAATGGCATCGATTACCTGTCGGTATTCGCCTGACAACAAGGATGTATTTGGAAAAACTTTCAAAACCGGAGCTTTTTGCAAAAATACGCAGCAGGAATCAACACATGTTCATAATTACTTGTTGGGGCGCAACCCGATTTTGCCGAAGTTTACACTCAGCCAATCCCCTTTAAAATCAAATGGAAATAGTTGAATTAAAGAACCTTGCCACACAAGTTCGTCGTGATATATTGAGAATGGTGCATGCTGTTCAGTCGGGTCACCCCGGTGGTTCGCTAGGTTGCACTGAATTTTTCGTAGCCCTCTACGGGAAAATCATGAGCTACAACCAGGATTCATTCAGTATGGAGGCAAAAGGCGAGGATGTATTCTATTTATCAAACGGTCATATTTCTCCAGTCTGGTATAGCACGCTTGCGCGGATAACTGGCTATTTCCCGGTTTCTGAACTCGCTACCTTCCGCAAGCTGAATTCGCGTTTGCAAGGGCATCCGGCCACGCACGAAAAGCTTCCCGGGATCCGAGTGGCCTCAGGGTCATTAGGACAAGGTTTGTCTGTTGCGGTAGGTCATGCACTTGCCAAAAGGTTGGACGGGGATAATGGTCTTGTTTTCAGTTTGCATGGCGATGGTGAATTGCAGGAGGGTCAGATTTGGGAAGCAGCCATGTTCGCCGCAGCTAATAAGGTAGATAACATCATTTCAACTGTGGATGTCAATGGACAACAAATTGATGGATCTACAGACAAGGTGTTACCTATGGGGGATTTAAGGGCTAAATTTGAATCCTTTGGCTGGAAGGTTCTTCAAATGGACGGAGGCGATATGCAGGATGTGATTCGTGGACTCAGCGAAGCTAAAGCAGGCGTGGGTAAAGGTGTTCCTCAAGTTATACTTATGAAGACTGAGATGGGTAATGGAGTTGATTTCATGATGGGAACACACAAATGGCATGGTGTAGCTCCCAACGACGAACAGTTGGAAAAGGCCCTTTCTCAACTTCCACAGACTATAGGCGATTATTGATCGTTATAAAAGCACGGATGGGGAATAACAGGTCGACGTTGGTTTTGTGTTTGGTGTTGTTATTGTCAATGCCAGTGCAATTGCATGCACAACAAAAAGGTCAAACCCAGCCTCTCACGCGTATTCTTTTTCTTTTTGATGCATCCCAAAGCATGTATGGCAGATGGGAATCGGATACCAAGTTTGAAGTGGCAAAACGTATATTGACAGGCATCACCGACAGCTTGCAGAAAATCCCCAATGTGGAGACCGCCTTGCATATTTACGGCCATACCAAACGATTTCCTCCGCAAGATTGCGACGACAACCGGTTAGAGGTGCCATTTTCCAAAACAAATGCCACCCGGATCCGTAACAAGTTAGACGAGATAAGGCCGAGTGGTACAACACCAATCGCCCGCTCTTTGGAAGCATGTGCCAATGATTTTCCCGATTTGAACAGTAGGAATATCATCATCCTCATTACTGATGGAATTGAGGAATGTGATGGTGATCCCTGTGCTGTATCGAAGGCCTTGCAGAAAAAAGGGATTTTTTTGAAACCCTTTGTTATCGGACTTAATCTTTCCAACGAATTGCAAAAGCAGTTCGAGTGTGTTGGTACATTCTTTGATGCTGCCACCGAATCAACATTCAACACGGTCATGAATGTTGTGATTACTCAGGCACTTAACAACACAACTTTGCAGGTAAACCTCATAGACGACAATAAGGTGCCATCGGAAACCAATGTGAGCATGACTTTTTACGATCAGTTCAGTGGTTCAGTCAGATATAATTTCGTACACACCATGCATCCAACCGGTGTTCCTGATACGCTGGTGGTGGACCCGTTGAGCAAATACACTATCGTTGTGCATACAATCCCGCAATGTATCATCGACAGCGTAACACTTGTGCCTGGTAAACACACCCATGTGGGAGTGAACGCTGGACAAGGCGATTTGCTATTGAAATATGATGGACTTTCGGATTACAAAAACTTGAAATGCATTGTTCGTGAAAATGGTCAAATGAACACTTTGAATGTGCAGGAGTTCAACTCCACACAACGCTACTTAACCGGCAAATATGATTTGGAGATTTTGACCTTGCCCAGGATGTATATTCCCAATGTCGACATTTCACAAAGCAAGACTACAACCATACAAATACCGAATCCGGGCTTAGCTGCGTTAAGTTCTTCAGGTCCTGGATATGGGGCGATTTTCGTAGAAGAAGGCGACCAGTTAAAGTGGGTTGTGAATCTTGACAGTAATCTGGCTAAACAAAACATTATTTTATTACCTGGAAAATACAAAGCCGTGTTCAGACCTAAGAACGCGCGCGAAACCAAATACACGGTAGAGCGCAGCTTTCGAGTTACATCTGGGACATCAGTAACAGTTAACCTCAATTGATTCTTAAATTCACTATGGCAAATCAATACACCTTTACAGAAAAAAAAGATACACGCTCAGGCTTCGGAGCTGGATTGTCTGAGTTGGGCAAAAGCAATCCGAATGTGGTTGCGCTTTGTGCCGACTTAACTGGTTCATTGAAGATGGATGCCTTTCAAAAGGAATACCCAGTTAGGTTTTTTCAAGCAGGGATAGCAGAGGCGAACATGATCGGTTTGGCTGCTGGTTTGGCGACGGCAGGCAAAATCCCTTTCACAGGCACATTCGCGAATTTTTCCACGGGCCGGGTTTATGATCAGATACGGCAGTCGGTGGCATATTCAGAGAAGAATGTGAAAATATGCGCATCTCATGCTGGACTTACCTTGGGAGAAGATGGTGCCACCCACCAGATATTGGAGGATATCGGTATGATGCGCATGCTTCCGAATATGACCGTGATTTGTCCGGCCGACTACAATCAAACCAAGCAAGCTACGTTGGCTATTGCCAATCATATCGGACCGGTGTACTTGCGTTTTGGTCGTCCGTCTTGGCCTGTTTTTATACCCAACGACATGCCTTTTCAAATCGGTAAGGCGCAGTTGATGGTAAAAGGTTCAGATGTTACCATAGTGGCAACAGGTCACCTGGTTTGGAAAGCGCTTTTGGCTGCTGAAATTCTTACCGAAAAGGGGATCTCGGCTACTGTAATCAATCTGCATACGATTAAACCTCTGGACGCCGAAGCAGTCATAAGATCCGTCAAAGAGACCGGTTGTGTTGTTACAGCCGAGGAGCATCAACGTAATGGTGGATTAGGCGAAGCGGTTGCACAAATACTAGCTACGCACAATCCCGCACCAATGGAAATGGTGGCCGTGAACGACACTTTCGGAGAGAGTGGCACGCCAGACCAGCTTTTGGTCAAGTACGGCTTAGATGCGCCCGATATTGTTTCAAAGTGCTTGGATGTCATTGCAAGAAAAAAGTGAAACCCCGATAGTTCCATTACCATCCGCGTGGGCTGGTCTTGGTGATACAGAGCTGCTTTCCTGTTTTCTTGAACCAGCTACCCGAGACAGGGCCTTTCGTGAGATCCTGAACCGTTACCAAAAGCGTGTTTATTACCATGTCAGGCGAATCGTGATTGACCACGACGATGCGGCGGATGTGGTTCAAAATACCTTCGTAAAAGTGTTGGTTTCACTGCATGGTTTTCGTTCCAATTCTCTATTGTTTACTTGGATTTATCGAATAGCAACCAACGAGGCCATCACCTTTTTGAAAAAGAAACGAACCAGGTATTTTTTACCCTTGGTTGATGTGGAAGCTGAATTGTCAGACAAATTGGATAATGATCCGTTGTTTGATGCCGATAAGGTGGAGCGTCACTTGCAAAAGGCTATATTGAAACTCCCTCAAAAGCAGCGTTTGGTGTTCAATATGAGGTATTATGAGGAGCTTAGCTATGAGGATATTTCCAAAATTTTGGGCACATCGGTGGGCGCATTGAAGGCCTCTTACCATCACGCTTACAAGAAAATCGAAAAATATTTGAAAGAAGTTTAAACCATTTCCCTCGCCTTATGTCACAATCAACGAAAATTCAAGGCAATTAACCACAGTCCTCCGCCATGAAAGAAAATGAAACTCAAATGCCGTTTGGCTTGCATGACAAAGCCCGGCCATCTAGCGAAACCTTCCGGGTACCCGATGGGTTCTTCAACGACTTGCCGGATCAAATCATGGCCGACGAAAGTCGTTTTAAAGTCAATAATGAAAAGCCGAAATTCAACAGGTTTAACATTGCTGCTGTTTTTTCCATGCTAGCTCTTTCTGCCACTTTGATTTATCAGCAAACTCAAAAAAACGACCTCATCGATGAGCCTAGTTCGGAAGATTTAGCTCTATACATTGTCCTCGAAGGCATTAGCCAAGAGGAATTGGCTCAGCAAGTTATTCCAGAACAACTGGATTATTTGTCTGATGAAAATCATTCAGACGAAATTTATGAAACATATCTTCTGGAACATGAAATTGATATTAACCACATAAATGATGAACTATGAAAAACCTTATGCTTATCCTTGTCTTTACTGTTTCAGTTTTAGCTTCTTATGGGCAACCACCTCATCGGGATGGAATCTCAAAGGAGAAAAGACAGAAATTGGAATCCATGAAGGTGGCATTTATAACCCAACGATTGGACTTGACGCCTGATGAGGCCAAAGTTTTCTGGCCTGTTTACAATCAAATGACCGATGAACTTCACGGGCTGCGTGAAAAACGACGCATCGATATGAAAAATCTGAAAAGTGCCTCGGATTCCCTATCGGAAAAGGATTATGAAAAGATATTCGATAGTGATTTGCAGTTCCGTCAAGCCGAAATCGACATATTGAAGAAATATCAACCACAATTGAAGAAGGTGCTTCCGATGAAAAAATTGGCCAAGTTGCCCAGGGTGGAAGATGATTTTAGGCAGGAATTGCTGGAGAAATTGAAAGAAAGGGATGGCAAAGGCTCTGGTCCCAAAGGTCATGGAGGCAAGAGGCCTTGATTGAAAAAGGGTATAGTTACAAAGGGGAGTAATCCCCTTTTTTTATGCCTCTTGGCCTAGGTTTCATAAATTTGTATCATTGATTCCTATGGATGCCATCACGAACCGTCAGCTTTTTTTGGCCAATTTGGCCCAAACTAGTCATGCCCCGTTGTTGATGGAAGTAGTGTCCGCCCAAGGCGTCTATCTGAACGGTACCGATGGACAACAATGGATTGACCTTATTTCCGGAATCTCTGTGAGTAGTGTAGGGCATTCTCACCCTCATGTGATTGAAGCCATTCAAAGCCAGGTCGCCAAATACATGCACATCATGGTTTATGGGGAAATGGTGCTCAGCCCGCAAGTGCTTTTTGCGCGTGCATTGTTAGACAAGCTTCCTGATTACCTCGACAATTGTTATTTCGTTAACTCGGGTTCTGAGGCCATTGATGGGGCATTGAAACTGGCCAAAAGATTTACTGGGCGTCCAGAAATTGTAGCTTTCAATAATGCATACCATGGAAGCACTCATGGAGCTTTGAGTGTTATGGGTTCAGAGTATTTCAGGAATTCGTTCAGGCCCCTATTGCCTGGGGTAAACCACTTGGATTTCGATAACGCGGATCAATTGGCAATTATTACAGATAAAACCGCCTGTGTTGTGATTGAATTGGTTAGGGGTGAAGCAGGTGCCGAGAAGGCGGATTCCAATTTCATATCCCAAGTACAAGAAAGGTGTAAACAAACAGGTGCCTTGCTCGTTGTAGATGAGATACAATCAGGATTTCATCGTACTGGTCCGTTCATGGCCTTTATGGATTACAATATAGACCCCGACATACTCGTCTTAGGAAAATCCATAGGTGGAGGTATGCCTATGGGAGCATTCGTTGCTTCCAAAAATTTGATGTCGAGCTTAGCCGAAAACCCTGTTTTGGGACATATTACTACGTTCGGTGGTCATCCCGTTTGTTGCGCAGCAGCCAAGGCCTCTCTTGAGGTGTTGAGTGCAATTGGAAAAAATGAGGTTGAGAGAAAAGCCAAATTGTTCAGGAGCTTATTGGTTCATCCGGCAATCCTATCTATAACCGGCAAGGGTTTAATGATGGGTCTGACCTTCTCGTCAGAGCAATTTGCCAAAGATGTTATTCATGCGTGCATAGAAAACGGCATACTTACGGACTGGTTTCTTTTTGCACCTCATAAGCTCAGGTTAGCACCTCCACTGGTTATAAATGATGATGAAATCAAGAACTCCTGCGAACGAATACTCAAATCGATTGATCAGGTTTTAAATTAACGGTTTTCTTATTTATTCAAATGAATGTATTGTTAGTAGAAGATGAAAGGGCTTTGTCTCACGAGGTGGAGGCATTCCTTACCACGCAAGGTTTCAATGTGGATGTGGCATTTAATGGCCAGTCAGCCTCTGAAAAGATTTACATTAACAACTACGATTTCATACTGCTGGATATTGGCCTACCTGATTACAATGGATTTGATTTATTGAAAGAATCTCGTGACGGCGGTTGCGATGCAGCTTTTATCATTTTAACTGCTCGTAGTGAAACCGACGATAAGATACATGGTTTGAAGCTCGGTGCTGATGATTATCTGGCGAAACCATTTTCACTTCCAGAGCTGAACGCGCGTATGCAGGCTATCCTGAGACGAAAACATGGTCTTTCTTCCAATACGGTAGAGATAGGCGGTTTTGTGATGGATTTGAACAGCAGGACAGTTCGGCATTCAGGTAATGAGGTCACACTCACCAAAAAGGAATTCGATTTGTTGCACTACTTGGCTCTCAACCGTAACCGTGTTCTAACCCGTATGCAACTCACGGAGCACATTTGGGGTGATACCATGGAAGACGACTACGACTCCAATTTCATTGATGTGCATATCAAAAATTTGCGCAAGAAATTGAGCTCGCACGGCAACATCGACTGGTTGGAAACTGTTCGTGGAATAGGATATCGTTTGAATCTTTAAGATGAAGCTCCAGGTAAAGCTTGCCATATACAATGCCCTCTCCAAAGGTATAATCTTTGCCGCATTCGGTATTTTTCTACCACTGCTTACAGAGCAGGTGGTCTATGATCATATAGATAAGCGATTGGTAGCTCGTACCGATCGTATCATGAAGATCATTTCGCGTGGAGGCATAAATGAAATAATAATGGAGCAGGACTGCTCCTTCGAGAGCTATAATATTTTCAAGGAGGAGTTTGTGTCTATTACACCACTTCGTAACGACATGCCGCCTCCTGAAACCCAAATATCCAACGAGCAGGTACTAGTCGAAAATGAAAAGCTTAATCATCGTGTTGTTAAGCAAGCCTTCGTTTACGATAATCAGCAATATATGCTAAGGATAGGGGAGGGGCTTGGAACCATTGAGCAATTGAACAAGGCCGTTGTTCAATTCAGTTTGACGTTGATGATTCTTTTCATCGTCGTATCCATCTTCATTGATATTGGGTTTGCCCGCTTGATGTTGCGTCCTTTCAACCGTATTGTCAAGCAAAAGCTCCGCCTACCTAAGAATCCATCCATGTATGTTTTCCAACCAGTGAAAACCTCCACCCATGAGTTTCGGTATTTGGATGACAGCATCAATGAGTTGATGCGAAAAACCAGGGATGCATTTCTAATTGAAAAGGAGTTCATAGCTAATGTTGCACATGAGCTTTTAACACCCATTTCCATTTTGCAGAACCGATTTGAAAATATGCTCGTAGAACATGAGCTTTCAGAGCAGGCCGAAGACAAGGTGATAGAATCCCTCAAAACCTTGAAGCGGCTCAGTAAAATCATCAAGGCACTCCTTATGATTTCCAAAATAGAGAATGACCAGTTCCTGAAACAGGATTCTGCCGATTTGAATAGCCTGGTTGAGGAGGTGTGCGATGAACTGGAAGATTTAATCCAGGAAAAGCAAATCGTGCTTGTGAAAAGCATGGAGCCTGTTGCCCCCGCCACACCTGTAAACCGATCGTTGCTTTTCAATATGCTTTTCAATTTGATCAACAACGCCATACGTTATAACAATATCGGTGGCAATATTTTTGTGCGGGGCGAACGTGTTCCCGATGGTTATCGATTGCAAATACAAGATACAGGTATCGGAATGGACGGTTCGCAGATCAATAATATTTTTGATCGCTTCAAAAGGTTCAATCCCTCAGATGACCAAGGTTATGGCTTGGGACTGCCTATAGTGAAAACCATAGCGGACTTCCACGGTTTCTCCATCACCATGGACTCTAAGCCTATGAAGGGCGCAACGGTAACTATTCTGATTCCTAAGAGCTCTTTTCAGTAGCTACCAGTAGCTATCAGTACTAGCGTACAGGCTTCCAAGACTTCAATACCTTTCTTGCTAGCCATGACTTCGAGCTCTGGGTTTTCAGCTCCAGGATTCATGATGATCCGTTTCGGTTTGTTTGTAAAAATGAAATCATACCAATCCAATTGATTGGTGGCGTTCAAGTAAATGGTAATGGTGTGAACGTTGTCGTGCAACAAGCTGCCATCCTCGATTTCTGTATCGGAAACAACACCAGTTCTTTTTCCAACGGCTATAACATCATGTCCTTTGCTTCTCAATGCGACAATGGCCTTGAAGGAATATCTTTCAGGGTTCGGACTAGCTCCTAGAACGATTGTTTTTTTGTTTTCACTCATCACATGGATTCAAAATAATCCAAATCCTCCGAAAATGATTCCTTTAATTGACTGATTCCCCAAGCGGCCAAGCCGATGCAAATAAGGCCTACAATAAGGGCACTATTGAGTGAATTGGTATAAGATAAAAGTGCGGTGAATCCGGTTGTGATTGGGATAACGGAGCCCCTTACGAAATTCGGAACCGTGTTGGTCACTGTTGATCGAATATTGGTTCCGAATTGTTCTGCGGCAATAGTCACAAAAATAGCCCAATAACCTGTTGCGAATCCCAAAAGGAAGCAGAGGAAATAGTACTCGTTTCGCGTTATGCCATAAGCACCGAAAATATAATAAAACAACAATGCCAATGTCATACCTAGGTAGATGAAGACTACCATTTTCCGACTTTTAAGGATTTGGCTTATAAGTCCGGATAATAGATCCCCAATAGACAGTCCTATATAGCAATACATCACTACCTTGCCATTTACCACCCCCTCAATTCCTAGTTCCGCTGCGAATACATCCTGTGATAAGGCTATCAACACACCGATTATATACCAGACGGGTAATCCAATTAGGATGCAGTTAAGGTACTTCATTCTGGTGTTTTTGTTTTTTACCAATTTAATGAAGTCGCCTTTGCTGATATCGTCGCGAGATGCCATGTTGTTGAACATGCCGGATTCAAAGGCGCCAACACGTAATGCTAACAAGGCAAGTCCCATCACACCCCCTATCAAATAGACCACTTGCCAATTGGCGAATGGAGTTCCTGTGATCTTGGTCAAATATTCTGCAACAATATGCCCCTCGGTTCCTACTAGTCCGGCGGCTACAGCACCCAAGGCGCCGAATGTTACGATTACCATTGTGCCGTACCCGCGTTTTTCCTTTGGCATGGATTCTGAGACCAAGGTAATTCCTGCACCTAATTCTCCGGCTAATCCTATCCCGGCTATGAACCTGATAATGGCGTATGAGGTAATGTCAAATGTAAACGCATTGGCAATGTTTGCTAGTGAGTAAAGAATGATACTGCCGAAAAGTACGTTTACACGACCTTTTTTATCTCCCCATATGCCCCAAAGCAGTCCCCCAACGAGCATTCCTGCCATTTGGCAATTGAACAAAAATATGCCGGTACTTTTTATATCCAACGATAGTCCCATTACCTCATTTATGTGCTCAAGGCTTTCGCGTTTAACCACGTTGAAAAGGGCCAAGTCGTAAATGTCAACGAAATAGCCTAGTGCGGCCACAACGATAATCCAAACTGATTTGTTACCTTTTTTGATATCCATAGTTGCGAAAATGAAAAGGCGGGGAACAGTTCCCCGCCCTTGGTGTTGTTTAGGCTTTAACAAGGTCTACCATTCCGTATCCTTCATCAGTAAGGACTCCTAATCCAGCTTGCCAGATGAATTTATGAACTTCCGGGTGGGCGTGTAGGGTAAATGGCAGTAGAAAGCCCATCATGGTGTTGCCGGCAGCTGATTTGTAAAACCGTGCATATTTTTTACCGGTCTCGTTAATCTTGGTGATATATTCCATGTCAGGCTGCGATTCAAACTCAGCAAACTCGCTGAGCTGTGATTCCGGATATCCTGCACGCTCCATACGATCCAAAGTGATATTGTATAGGATGTCTGAAAACTGCTGGGAGGTAGGATCAATAAGGTCTTGTGCCTTCTCAGGCTCCTTGTCAGGATTGATCAAGATCAATGGCGAGATACACAGGTAGCGCATCTTGGTATGGAACTCAGGGTCTGGTATTACCTCGTATGTCTTTGGAAGCAGGAACATTTTACCTACATCTATTTGGGGTTGGTCAAAAATCAATCGAACCAAGGCTTCTGCATGCTCATTGCTTGTACTTGAGATGACTAAAGTGATCTTAGAGGACAAGAACCTCATGAATCCATTGGTGATTTTGGATGTACCTTTCAGTGATGAGAAATTGAATACGGAGCGGTCAGAATGTGCCTGGTCCATCAGACTTCCCAATCCGTCGGTAATCAGTTTTTGGTGGTGCAAGGGAATGGAGTTGGCAGAAGAATTTTCCCGTAGAAAAGAAATCTTGATTCTCATGAGGTTTTTGTTTTTTATTGGTTTCTAGGTGATTATTTAAAGATGTAGTGCATGAATGAAAGTGGTAGGGTGGTTTTATCTACCCGAGCGACCTTTGTAAAACGGGCCAAAAGCATATTTGAAAAATCTAAAATCGGACATAAGGCGGCCTGAATAGGTAACATTTTAAGGCTACTATGGCAGTTTCCGTGGTTCAAAGGTATATATTAATGTCAAAACGTGAATTGGTTGTGCGTTTTATTGTTTCAGTTTAAAATCGGCCACCAAAGGAAGGTGGTCACTAAGTCTGCTTTTTGGAGTATGATACGCTTCCAGCCCAACGTAGTCATTATATAAAATGTAATCAATCCTTAACCCTGGTATCGGACCCGCGTAGGTGGCTCCAATACCATGCCCATCCTCTATAAATGCATCATTGAGGCCCTCAGATATGGCTCGGTAGGTATATGATATAGGTGTGTCATTGAAATCCCCGCACACCAAAAGCGGAGTCGTTGTTTCCGAAATCTTTTTGGCTATTGCCTCAGCTTGATCCGCTCTGTATGTGTAAGCTTTTTTCAGTAGTTTAAGCATGGCAATCGTTTTGCTCAATTTCCCTGATGAGCTCGAATTGTTTACGGGGTCTTCAATGAATGCATAGTCATCGGCTTTGAACCTTACAGATTGTAAATGACAATTAAATATACGCAATGTGTCTCCCGAACCGATAAGAATGTCCGTGTACATGGCTAGGTTTGTCGTTTTTTTCTCCTGCTTGATGATGTCTTTCCTGATAATAGGATACTTGGAGAAAGTAGCCAATCCGTATTGGTCGGATAGGAACATGGTGATTGAAAACTCGGTGTGGTGATGAGTCATGCCGGCTATATTCTTGATCGCTGATATGTTATCAAGATTCCGGTGGTTGGACGAGAAAAACTCTTGGAAGCAAATCACATCTGGCTTGAGTTGCTCGATTGTGCTGAATATGCGCTGTCTTGTTTTCTCACTGTCTGACCAATTGTAAAGATCAAACAATCTTACATTGAAAGAAAGAACCCTGATGGATCTCTCCGAGGGCTTCGGTGCCACTATTTCTTTGTCTGTAGAAAATCCGGGCTGGAGCACCAAAGGTAACTTAGCTAAAGAGATAATCAGTCCTACTAAAGGAACAAGACTGAATTTCCGATCAATAAAAAACCAAGTTAAAAGTGACAAGGTGTTTAAAAGGAAAAGTGGCAGAAAAACCAGTCCTGACAAGCCCAAAAACCACCAAATGCCAGGATTGAAGTATCCTGATAATGTTGAAACAATTGTGGCTGCGCTCAGCAGTACAGTCAGAATCTTAATTAAAAAGAAAAGCGGCCTCACTTTGAATTTTATTGTTTGTTATCGGTTTGTTCACCACTTGCCCTGAAAAGCGTTTCTTTTTCTTGTTGGCTTAGGCTCTCATAGCCTGAACGGCTTATTTTATCCAAAATGGCATCGATTACCTCTTGTCGGTTTCTATTGTTTGTTTTTTGGCTTACGCCGATTTTCACTTCTCGGGAATGGGCTACTCGTATTTTCGGGCGGTTAAACCATGAAGGTAAATCAATCAAAAACTCAACCCATTTGCCTGCATCAAAGCCTTTTCTTAACATCAAAATGTAAAACAGTCCTGCCAAACCACCTCCCAAATGAGCAATATTTCCACCGCTGTTGGAGTCTGGAATCGATATCAGATAAAGAATGGTCAAGGCGATGGCTACATATTTGAGTCGAATTTCTCCGATTAGAATCATGTGCACTGGGAAATCGGGAGCCAATGTTGCAGCAGCAACCATCACGGCAAAAACTCCGGCTGAAGCTCCTATCAAAACGGTAGTGCTGCCGGTGGATTCAAAAGCTGGAATGATATTGTACATGGCGACAAATGCAATGCCACCTGATATTCCGCCTAGCACATAGGTGGCTGTGAGTTTTTTTTGCGGCAGAAAGTCGCTAAATATTCGTCCTGTCCAATACATCACCAACAGGTTGAACAATACATGTACAAAATTGTAGTGGATGAACATGTAAGTAAACAGTGTCCAGGGTTTTTGAATAAGCTGCCCCAAATTGGCAGGCAACTCAACCCATTCTCCAATTTGCCGGGCAGATATTGGTAAGCCTAAGAAGCTGAATAGTTTGATTGCGGCGAAAAACAGAAACAGTGCCGTATTGATCAGCATAATGCGTAGCAAATGCTCTTTGCCACTGAATGATGTCCTAATCTCGTTACCTAGTGTCATTTCAATAGTAGTTACGAGAACTTTTATTCCAATATTTGATTAGAAAAAACCCGAAAAGCATACCTCCCAAATGGGCGAAATGAGCTACGTTGTCTCCAGGATTGTTTACAACTCCCGAGTATAGCTCGAAAAGTCCGTAAAGAATTACGAAGTATTTTGCTTTGATAGGTATGGCAAAGAAAACATAAATCAATGTGTTGGGAAACATCATGCCGAAGGCTAGGAGCACTCCGAAAACCGCGCCCGATGCTCCTACTGTGGGTACGGACATCTTGTAATCGAGCACATCATTCTTAAGTGAGGTCGCTATCTCCAAAGATCGACTAAGCATTTGAGGGTCGTTCTTCATAGTGCCCCACTCGGCTACAAACGCGTTCATTTCAGATCGGAACATTTCTGATAAAGGCAGTGAATCGTTTTGGATTAGTTTGGCGAAATCATAAAGGCCTGGTGCATTCAAGTATTGGTCAAATAAAGATCGAGTATTTTGGAGTTCAATGTACGACCAGCCGGTGTGTATCAATGCGGCGCCTAGTCCGGTTACAAAATAAAACGTCAAAAATCTTTTGGGTCCCCAATGGTTTTCCAAAACCGAGCCGAACATCCAAAGAGCTAGCATGTTGCTGAACAAATGCATGAAATTACCATGCAGGAAAAGATGTGTTACGAATTGGTACGGTGCAAACTGCTCTGAAAGCGGGAAGTACAATCCGAACAACTTGTTTACACTGAGCCCCAATTGTTCAACGAAAACGGTGTTGGCAAGCCATAAGATGCCATTAATGATGAGAAGGTTTTTTACCGCAACCGGCAAAATATTGAATGAATTAGGCCTGTATTGCTGATAAGTCATGCCTGATGGTTTTGATGGTTAATACCTCGAAACCTTTTCTCAAGTTCGCTGGAATTGATCAGCGTGTAAACAGGTTTGCCGTATGGGTTCAATTCAGGTGTTGAGCATTTGAAAAGCTCATCGACCAAATGCTCTTGTTCGATTTTGGTAAGCGCAGTACCATATTGCATGGCCATGCCCGAAACCATGCTTTTCAGAAGATTCTCTAAAGGTTTTTCTTTGAATGATGCGCTTTGGTTTTTAACTGACTCCAAAATGGAGTCTATCATTTCCTTCTCTTGACCTGCCACAGCACCTTCTGGCACTCCGTTTAGCACGTAGGTATTCCCTCCAAATTCTCTCAAATCTATTCCAAGTTTACGCAAATCGGCTTGTATCTCCTGGATCATTGTAACGTCGTCGGCAGGGAATTCGAATGTTTTTGGAAACAATTCTTGCTGACTGGCGCCACCTGGCTGAGAAATTTTTTTCTCATGTCGCTCGAACAGGATACGTTCATGGGCTCTTCGCTGGTCTATGACCATCAAACCATCGGATGAAGCCGTAATGATGAATTTATTTTCGATTTGACCTAATACACGCACACGTGCGGTTGGTTCACTTTCCAAAGGGGCTGAAGGGCGCCATTGTACTTCGTTCTTCTGTTCGGGATAGAGCTGTTCCCAACCTTTGGAGTTGGATGGGTGATTTTCCATCTTGAACGGATTATAACTCCGGTCTACTCTCACCTCAGGCATCTTTGGCGTAGTGGCATACATGCTCACGGGAATATTGAAACTGGTTTCCTGATCGAAATCCAAGGAGGGGGTGATGCTGAATTTGCCTAAAGCGCGTTTTACTGCAGCACGGATAATGGCATACACAGAGCGCTCGTCTTCGAATTTGATTTCAGTTTTGGTAGGATGTATGTTGATGTCAATCTTTGAAGGCTCAATTTCTATGAATAGGAAATAGGTTGGGAATGTGCCGGCAGGAAGCATCGATTCAAAAGCTTCGGTAACGGCATGGTTGATGTAAGAACTTCTGATAAACCTTCGGTTTACAAAGATGTATTGCTCTCCTCTTGTTTTGCGCGCAAATTCCGGTTTTGCTACAAAACCATCCAAACTTAAAATAGTGGTATCTTCTTGGACTGGAACAATCCGTTCATTATATCCGTTTCCGTAGATCCCAGCAATCCGCTGTTTCAAAGTACCTGGCACCAATTGGAAAACCTGAACACCATCTTGAATCAATGTGAATGATTTTTCGGGGTGGGCAATAGCCAACCGCTGAAACTCTTCAACGATATGCCTGGTTTCTGCAGTATTTGATTTCAGGAAATTCCTTCTGGCGGGCACATTGTAGAATAAATTCTTTACCGTGATGGAGGTGCCTTCCTGACAAGCAACTTGTTCTTGGCTCTCAACTTTGCTTCCACTGATGGTAATGGAGGTGCCAATCTCTGCGCCCACCATCCTTGATTTTAATTCTACCATGGCCACAGATGCTATGGACGCTAGAGCCTCGCCTCGGAAACCCATGGTGGAAATGGCAAACAGGTCGTCTGCTTGTTTGATTTTGGATGTGGCATGCCTTTCAAAACACATACGGGCATCCAACTCACTCATCCCTTTGCCATTGTCATTAACCTGCATGAAGGTTTTTCCGGCATCTTTTACCACTACTTGAACGCGCTCGGAGCCTGCATCAATGGAATTCTCCATTAATTCTTTTATGGCGGAAGAGGGTCTTTGAATAACTTCACCTGCCGCAATCTGGTTAGCTACAGCATCGGGAAGAAGTCGGATAATGTCACTCATAAGGAGAAAAGAAAGAGAAAGTTGATCTGTGCTTCGATTTTGGAATTCTAATTCTCGGAATGTCCGAAAAACAAGTTCAAAAGAGTGGTTTTTAAGTGGCTGTAATACAGTGTTGTAAATGGTCTATAAGCAATTCTCGCCGAGTATGTACTCACTCCTCTTTATGGTTTTGATAACCATTCAAATTTAATGCTTTATTCCGGAATTGTCACAACCAATTTTGTTGAAAAAGTCTCCATTGTTGGTCAGATGAAAAAAACAATATGACTGGGATATGGATTATTTTTGAAACATGATGTATTTGCGGCTTCTTTTTGTTTGGTTATTGACATTGTTGCTTAGTCAGTCTTCGGCAACTTCTAATGGTTTGGGCATTGATTCAATGGAATCAACATCCGATTCAACTTCCGTTAAGGCGAAAGTATGGGCAGACTCCATTTTGAATTTGATGGATTGGGATCATAAAGTTGGCCAGCTTTTTATGGTAGAGGCCTATTCCAACAGGGATGATGAGCATATGCAATCCTTGTCATCAATGGTCAATGAACAGCATGTTGGTGGTATCATTTTCTTTCAAGGATCCCCACATAAGCAAGCTTTAATGACCAATCAGCTGCAACTAAGCTCCAAAGTGCCGTTACTTGTAGGTATTGATGGGGAATGGGGGTTGTCTATGCGACTCGATTCAACGGTTAGATTCCCTAGGCAAATGACATTGGGTGCCAGCAAAAGCGATACCTTGATTTATGCCATTGGAAAGGAGATTGCACGTCAATGCAAGCGAATAGGTATCCATATCAACTTCGCACCTGTGGTAGATGTAAACAGCAATCCTCTGAACCCTGTAATCAGCAGTCGAGCGTTTGGTGAGGATAAGCGTCTAGTTACGCGACTGGCCACCCAATACATGAACGGAATGCAGGATAATGGTGTGTTGGCTTGCGCAAAACATTTTCCAGGACATGGCAACACGGATTCAGACTCCCATTACACGCTGCCATTTGTTAAGGATTCAGCAGCTTCCATTGATTCCGTAGAACTTTATCCCTTCAGGTCACTCATACGAGACAACGTAGCTTCCGTCATGGTGGCACACCTTAGCATACCTGCATTGGATACCGCTACCAATCGCGCAACATCTTTATCTCCATTCGTTGTTGATACCTTGTTGCGCCAACGTTTGGGTTTTCAGGGACTCGTCTTTACAGATGCACTGAATATGAAAGGCGTTGCTGACTATTACGAGCCGGGTGAACTGGCGGTTTTGGCACTGCAAGCGGGAAATGATGTGTTGCTTTTTTCAAGGGATGTTCCAACTGCATGGATGCGGGTTCGCAATGCTTTGGAACAATGCGAGCTCGACTCTGTTGAAATCAATAATAAGGTCAGAAGGATATTGATGGCGAAATACAAGTCTGGTCTCAATAATTATTCGCCTATCAATATGCAAGGACTCACTAAGGATTTGAATACTCCTTGGGCTCAATACCTTGCAAAAACCGCATACGAGAAATCATTAGTGCTTCTGAATAACGAGAAGGGCAATATTCCAATTCGAATGGGAAATCATTGCTCCATGGCTTCCTTAGCCATCAATGATGATAATGCTGGTGAGTTTTTTGAATCAATTGCTTCAATGGTTCCTGTTTCGAAATTCAATGCAAAGGGTGATTTGAACGAAATGGATATTGCGAATTTGGTCAAAGAGCTGGAGGTTTTCGATTATGTCGTTGTAGGAATCCATAATACAAATATCAAATCAGCCAATGGATACGGTGTTCCTTCCTGGGCAGATAGTCTGTTGCTTCTAATCGGCTCCAAGACCAATTTGATAACTGTTGTATTTGGAAATTCCTACGCGCTTTCTCGAATCCCTTCTACCAAGACTTTTGGATCCTTGGTATTGGCTCATGAAGACACTAGGATTTCTCAATCAGTGGCTGCTAATCTCATTTTCGGCATATCCGGAACCACTTCAACCTTGCCGGTTTCACCCCTTGGGTCATTCACCGCTGGAGATGGTATTCCAATCCGGGGTTCAATGTTGCGGTTAAGAAAGGCATACCCCTACGAGGTAGGAATGTCGCCTGTAGATTTCAATGCAATAGACTCCATTGCGAATAAGCTGATTTCCGACAAGGTAGCTCCTGGTTGTCAAGTTTTAGTTGCCTGGAAGGATCGCATAGTGTATCATAAATCTTTTGGGCGCCAAACTTATGAAGCCACCTCAAGGGAAATTGCGCTGACGGATCTATATGATGTGGCTTCTGTTACCAAAATTGCTTCAACCGCATTGGCTGCTATGAAATTGGTTGACGAAGGGAAGCTCGATATCCATAAGCCAGCCTCGGCCTATTTCAAGGAGCTTCGAAAAACCAATAAGAAGGATTTGCTCATCGCCGACATAATGACTCACACTGCCGGTTTGAAGCCATGGATTCCCTTTTGGACCAGCACAGTTGATTCAAGTGGTATGCCATCTTACGATTTCTATCATAAAGTCCCTGACCCTAATTACAACATCCCCGTTTGCGACAGCATGTTCATTTCTCGCACCTATGAGGATCTGATGTGGCAGGAGATTTTCAAATCTGATGTCGGTACCAAAGGAAAGCTTGTGTATTCTGATTTGGGCCTTTTGATTTTGCAACAAGTTATTGAGCATATCACCAAAGTTCCTTTGGATGAGTATGTATATAAGAGCTTTTATAAACCAATGGGATTGGTAAATATCCTATATAAACCTTTGAACAAGGTGTCCCTTGATCGAATCCCACCCACTGAAATGGATTCCGCTTTCAGGAAAAAGTTGGTTCATGGTTATGTTCATGATCCTGCTGCCGCTATGATGGGAGGAGTGGCTGGACACGCGGGACTATTCAGCGACTCATATAGTCTCGCCGTTATTATGCAGATGCTGATGAATGGTGGTGAATACGGCGGCAAACGGTATATAAGCAGTAAGACGGTTCGACAATTCTCATCCAACAACGGTCCTGGAGATTTGTATCGTGGATTGTTGTTCGACAAGCCTGATAACCGCAAAGGAATTGCTGAAAATACAGCGCGTTTAGCATCTTCCTTTACATTTGGCCATACCGGCTTCACTGGTACAGCTGTATGGGCGGATCCGGAACAGGATATTGTTTTCGTTTTTCTTTCCAATAGGGTTTTCCCATCTGCTGAACCCAACAAATTGGCAAAAGGAAAGTATCGTCCAAGCATGATGCAAGCCGCCTTCGAAACAATCCTTCGAAATGCCGGTTTGCCAAAGTCCCCTTAATTTTGTTGAACTTTGCAATATGAAAATCGGTATCGTATGTTACCCAACCTTTGGTGGGAGTGGGGTTGTGGCCACTGAATTAGGCAAAGCGCTTGCCATCCGCGGCCATCAGGTGCATTTCATAACCTACAGCATGCCAGTGCGTCTCGATTTCTTCTCCGAGAATATTTTTTATCATGAGGTGGCGGTTTCTTCATACCCGCTGTTCGATTACGCACCTTACGAGAGTGCTTTAACCAGTAAGCTGGTGGATGTTGTAAGGTCTGAAAAGTTGGACTTACTGCATGTGCATTATGCAATCCCCCATGCTTCAGTGGCTTGGTTGGCCAAACAGATTCTTGCCAGTTACGGTATTTACATCCCCATCGTAACCACCTTGCATGGTACAGACATCACATTGGTGGGTAAGGATTTGAGTTATGAGCCCGTGGTGACTTTCGCTATAAATCATTCAGATGGTATAACAGCAGTCTCTGAGAGCTTAAAGCGTGACACTTATGCCAATTTCAAAATCGAAAAGGATATTCGAGTCATATACAACTTCGTTGATCTGTCGCGTTTCGGAAAAAAAACCAACGAGCAATTCAGGTCGATGGTGGCACCCAATGGCGAGAGGCTGATCGTGCACACCTCTAATTTTCGAAAAGTCAAAAGGGTTGAGGATGTAGTTCACGTTTTCGACAGGATATTAAAAAAAATGCCGGCCAAGTTATTGTTGATTGGTGACGGTCCAGAGCGCACAGCCATTGAAAAACTTTGTCGCGAGGTAGGCAATTGTGAACATGTACGATTTATGGGTCGTCAAGAAGCTGTGGAGGAGATCCTTTCGGTATGCGATTTGTTTATCATGCCTTCCGAGTCGGAAAGTTTCGGTTTGGCGGCCCTAGAGGCAATGGCTTGTCACGTTCCTGTTATTTCAACGAATACTGGCGGTATGCCTGAACTCAACATTCATGGCGTTACAGGTTTCCTTAGTGATGTTGGTGACGTAGACGACATGGCCAACCATGCTATAAAAATATTGTCGGATTCCGAGTTGTTGTCAAAGTTCAAATCCAACGCCGTGCAACAGGCACAAAAATTCGATATCAATGTGGTTTTGCCTGTCTATGAAAATTATTATTTGGACATACTAGGCAGGTCAAATTGACGCTATCCGCCTGCGGCTTTTACTCCATATCCTAATTTTTTCAATATTTCAGTGATTCGTTCGCGGAAATCACCTTGTATTATGATTTCTCCATCTTTGACTGTTCCACCAACGCCGCATTTTGATTTTAAGGATTTGCCGAGTTCCTCCAACGAAGATTGACTCCCCACATATCCCTTAACTAGGGTTACAGTCTTTCCCGCTCGTGATTTACTGTCGCGCCAAACCCTCAGGTTTTGCTGACTTGGAGGCAAATCCACGGTCTCATCCGCTTCTTCATCCGCACGGGCGAAACTTGGGTTCGTGGAGTATACAACACCATCTCGTTTCTTGTTTTTGTTTGACATGGCTAAGGTATGGCTAGTTGAATGGCAGATTTTGCGGATTTGATTTCAAATGATTCGTGATATCCTCCGGGCTCACCATCAATATGCAAGGGTTGTGGTGATTCACATCTTAAAAGAAAATCACCCGATTGGAATGCTTTTGCGAATCGTGAACCGGCAATTGTTTTTGTGAAAACCCTTAGCGCAAATGGTATAACCATCAGAGGATGCATTTTTTTCACTAAGGTGATATCGGTTTTGCCATCGTTGGTATCTGCTTGAGGTGCGATAAAAGCATTGTTGCCAAATTGTGATGCCACAGCAATAGGAATCATGATGGCTTCTGATTCATATTCATGATTTTCATTTGTTAATCGGACTTTGAATGTTTTGTACGCTGAAAATTCTCTGGCTATCAATCTCAAGTAGCTGTTGAATCCCCGTTTCCCGTCTTTGCCGAACAAATGTGCAACGTGTGCATCGAATCCGATTCCAGACACATTAAAGCCTGGCAAACCGTTGATGATAACGGCATCATGCCCCACGACTCTACCCGCTCGAATGGTTTCGATTACGCTGCCAGGTTCAGTTTTGATTCCATAATGCCTTGCCAAGCCGTTACCTGAACCAATTGGCAATATACCCATCGTCTTATTGGAATGAAGTAGAGCTGACGCCACCTCATTTACAGTGCCATCTCCGCCGCAAGCCATGATAATGTCAAGGTCTGATTCCCTATGGTCTTTGGTGATTTTTGAGGCATGGCCTTTACTGACAGACTCAATGAACTTGGCATCTATGTCCGAATTGTACAACAAGGTTGTAAGGATTTCTTTAATATCCTTACCACGTCCCGAACCTGATACTGGATTGATTATGAAGAGCGCTTTTTTCATTGTAGGAATATCAGCGTAGTGGTGCCAAAGTATTGTTGCGCATCGCGTTTTGATATTGAATCAAATACGATTTAATGATTAGCTCCAATTCTACTTTTCCGGTATTGGATTGCTCGATTAAGTTATCTTCCATCAACGGATCGGATTTCAATGAATAAAGACCAACAGATTTCATCCCGTCAAATTGTAAAAGTGTATCATTCCTTGTAATTTGATATAAATCTCCAGTGCTGTTTACGGCTATACCTGTTGAGGAGGAATCAAACACACTTGATCCGAAATCAGACCAGCTCTCATCGTAGCCCAGATAATCCAAAACCGAAGGCAGTACGTCTGCTTGTTGCACGGTTTTGCTTGACACTCCTTTTAAACTTCCATCAGGTCTGTAAAATACCAAAGGGATTTTGAAGACGCCGTTTCTAGTGCTATACTCTGGACTCTCCGCTGGACCTGTGTGATCGGCTGTCAAAACAAAAAGTGTATTGTTATACCACGGCTGTTCAGTTGCCGCCTCAAAAAAGGCTCTCAATGCATAGTCGGCATATCCAATGCTCTCATGTATGGGTAGATGACCTTTAGGGAATCGACCTTTCAGTTTTTCCGGTATAGAGTAGGGGTGGTGAGATGAAAGCGAAAAGAACGTGGCTGTAAACGGTTCTTTCATTTTGCTGACTTCCACAACAAAGAATTCATAGAAAGGCTCATCGAATACGCCCCAATTGCCGTCATAGTCTTCATTACCGTATTCCGTTCTCCCAAAATATTTATTGTGGCCGGATATCCTCGAAAAGTTGTCGAATCCCATTGTGCCGTTGTTACCACCATGGAAGAACGCGGATGCATAATCTTTATCTGACAAAAGGCCTGCAATGGATGTTATCCGGTTTGCCGAAAAAGTTGATGTGATATAGGAAACAGGCATTAAGGCCGGTATGGATGATGTAACTGCAGGAATGCCGTCTATTGATTTTTTTGCATTGGCATAAGCATGGTTGAAATATAACCCCTGCTGCATCAGTGAATCCAGAAAGGGTGTGTATCCCTTTTTGCCTGACAGAAGCGAGCTGTATTCAGCCGAAAAACTCTCAAGGATGATAACCACCACATTCATTTTTTTGAATTGCTCAGTAGTCAAGTTGGTTTTTTCTCTGCTAAAGTAACGTATGGCATCTTGCTCATCCATTTCAAACCGGAGCTCCATGGTTGGAACCCCTATGGTTTTAATGATGGTAAATGGTGTATTCAAAATGATTGGTGCCGCTCCGGGGTGACCTGTTGAAGCAGCATTGGCTATGCGAAGGGGCTTCAATTCCCAAGATCCTCTAGCACCTAAAAATGCCAAGGGAAGTGCGATTGAGGTCAGTAGCCAATTTGATAATTTGTATTGACCCCTGCTTTTGGATTTCACTACTAGAATCTTTCGTTGAATGAGTATGATCACTACGGAAAGGATAAGGCTCACCAATAATACCGGCCAGAAGTCCTTTGCCATTTGTGGCAAGGTGTTTTTTATATCATTTCCCAAAACAAAAAGATCGAATAAGTCTGCTGTTGTTCTTTTTCCTTGGAATTTGAAGTATTCCAGGTCGATGCTATTTAGAATGATTGCTGGAATGTTGATGATCAAAAACAATACATCCAAACCTTTTTGAAACCCACCTCTTTCCTGCAGGTTTATGGGGACCAGCAGTGCAAACAGATATAGCGCATTGATCATTATAATGGCCGATAAGTCGAACCTGATTCCGTAAATGAACGCCATTAGGAAATCCGAAATGCCTAGCCCTTCAAACGAATCCAGGTTGAAAAGTAGGAATAGTAGCCTTTGGACTTGGAAAACCAAAGCCATCACCATTATCGAAAGCAATGCCTTTTTTTGGCTGGTATTCATGGGGGATGGATATTGACCACAAATATCAATTGTTTTTGGTCGATTTCAGCTTAAAATACAATTCTTATAATATTTAAAAGGGTTTAGATTTGCAGTTCAAATTACATCAAAAATGAAAATTCAACTTTACACGTCATTTATGTTCGTGCTTGCTTTGGTTTCAGCTTGTGGGCCTACGGAACAAGAAAAATTGGAGGCTGAAAAGCGTGCCGCTGATTCCTTGGCTGCTGCTAAGGAAATGATGGATGCCGCCAAGGAAGCGGCATTGATTCAGAGTCAGATAAAACAGAAGGAGATTATTGATTCCCTGGCCAGAAATCCCGATACAACCAAGGTATCTGCCGATACTTCCAAGGCTGCCAAGTAATACAAAAGTGTCTTATTTGACCAAGTACATGGTTTCTTTTACCGCTTTGATGACCCGCTCAGGATTGGGAAGGAAGGCTTCGATCAGAGTGGGTGCATAAGGCAATGGGACATCGCCGCCCATAACGCGTATAACTGGAGCATCTAAATAGTCGAAAGCGTCCTTTTGAACCTTGAATGCCACCTCCGTGGCAATTGCAGCCAAAGGCCAAGACTCTTCAACGATTACCAGCCTGTTTGTTTTTTTGACTGATTCAACAACGCAAGGGTAGTCGATTGGCCTTACGGTCCTTAAATCGATTACTTCTGCGTTGATATTTTCGGCTTGTAACAATTCGGCTGCCTTTAACGCCACTTTCATCATTTTGCCAAAAGAAACGATTGTTACATCATGGCCGATTTTCTTGATTTCGGCTTTGCCGATAGGCATTAGGTATTCGCCTTCGGGTACCATGCCCTTGTCACCATACATCTGCTCCGACTCCATGAATACCACAGGGTCGTTGTCGCGAATAGCCGATTTAAGCAAACCTTTGGCATCTGCCGGGTTGGATGGAACTATGACTTTGAGACCAGGACAGTTGGCATACCAACTTTCAAATGCTTGCGAGTGCTGTGAGCTGAGCATTCCTGCGGACGCGGTAGGGCCCCGGAAAACAATAGGTACATTGAAGTGCCCGCCCGACATTGACATCATCTTGGCGGCAGAATTGATAACCTGATCAATGGCAACTAGAGAGAAGTTGAAGGTCATGAATTCAATTATGGGTCTCAATCCATTCATGGCTGCACCCACACCTATGCCGGCGAATCCAAGTTCCGCAATAGGGGTATCTATCACCCTCTTGGCGCCAAATTCGTCCAGCATGCCCTGACTCACTTTGTATGCTCCGTTGTAGAGCGCAACCTCTTCACCCATCAAAAAAACATTGTCATCGCGCCTCATCTCTTCGGACATGGCTTCCCTTAGCGCTTCTCGAAACTGTAACTCTCTCATAAGCAATTTTTTATAAAACGGGTTGGTTTTCTGATTCTGAGCTCCAATTTACAGAATAATGAGGTACCAAATCCGATCTGCTTGGATGGCTTTTTAATTCGTTTTTAAGAATACATTTGTGAACAACCATAGGCATAAACCATGCGTATCAAATTCCGTAGAATGCTCATACCAGCCTTCACGCTGGTCTTTTCGATTGTTTCGGGCGGTTGGTTTTATAATTCTTACACCGACCTCGATCTATTTACAGTGAAGAATTTGGATAGTCAGGCCGGGCCATGTTCCGATGTGGATTTAAAACCCTTTGGCGATTTTCAAGTAAAGGTTTTGAGTTTTTTAACTCAGGATTCTGACTCCAATCTTTTGGCCACATTCCATTCGAACAACGAGTTACTAGAGTCATTTCAGGTTGAAATGGGTTGTTACACTGCTGATCAGTTTCGCAATCTGGCTTTGGAAAGTAAAGCGTGTCTAAAAAAAATGATTTCTGTTCGCATGTTTCATCTTAGAATGAAGAGTTTGGAAAATAGTAGGCGAGGTTTGTTTATTCCTAGAAACGAATCGACTGACTCTTTATTGAGATCACTTATGTTTGTGTTATCACAAGACCATGCATCACAATCTTTGCATATTGCTAGCGACTCTACCCATGTCGACACATCTTTTTCATTACTTACTCAATCGTCGCCAGTACAATCTGCCGATTCTTTGAAATTCCAATTGTCAAGTCTGATTTCGAAAATGAACAGCTCCTACCTGGTTTTCATGACCGACCGCGAACTGGAATCAACCAGGCTGGCGGAAGCTCGTTTAGAACATGGTTTGCGAATGGGCGAGGCACGTAACCGGCTTTTTCTGTTGACATTGATCTTTTGGTTCGTATCGCTATCGCTGATGTCGGCCTTGTATTTGAAAAGCGTGTTCAGACGGTCGACCACTATTCCAGTGATTTCTGGAAATGATGATCCAGCTGAAGATAGAGGCATAGCCGCTGGAAATGCTATTGGGTCTGAACTAGTCGTTTCTGCAGATGCTCCAGCTGTTCTCTTGGATTATGATTTAACCAAGGTATTCTTCGATTCTGGTGGAGACATTCAGGTGATGAAAAGGCGATTGAACCAACATTTGGTATCCTCGTTCGCTGCGATTGGCAATCTCAAATCCTACCAGCGATCTGGAAATGCAGATGGAGCTATTCGCATTCTGCAGGTTTTATCCGAATCAAATGAATCTTTAGGTTTTATTGACTTGAAAAATCGATTGGATGAGGTCTGCTCCTCCATACGCAAGAGTGGTAACGATTCTGCTCAATGGAGCGGATTGGATTCGATGTTAAATCAATTGACCAATCAGATTGAAGTCATCAAAGAACGAATGGATCATCATCCTGCGTTCAAAGTCTAGCTTGCGGCATCTCAGGACACCGGGAACTCCAAAATGAATTCAGCGCCATTTCCGAGTTTAGAGGAGCAGCGAATATTGCCACCATGGGATTTTATGATATCGTGAGTGATGGACAATCCCAATCCAGTGCCTTTTCCGGTTGGTTTTGTGGTGAAAAAAGGATTGAAAACTTTGGAGATATTTTCTGGCTGGATGCCAAGGCCGTTGTCTGAAATGGTGAAAATCAACTTCCCGTCAGTTTGTTTGGATTGAACTCTTAATGTCGGTTGATAACTCTGGTCGCCTTCTTTCTTCTCGTTCATAGAATATAAAGCGTTGGTGAAAAGGTTCAGGAACACTTTGCTTATATCCAATGATGCAGCTTCAATCATTGGTAGGCTTTTGTCTAATTGGACATCAACTTGTGCCTGAAAGCCTGGATTGGATAAGGCGAATGATTCTTGGGCAATTTTCAAGAACTGCTCACATAGTTGATTCAGGTCCTCTGGCTGCCTGTTGCCTTCACTGTTGGCCCTGGTGTGTTCTAGCATGCCTTTAACAATGTTGTCGGCACGGGATCCGTGTTCGTAGATCTTATTCAGGTTTTGCCTGAGGAAATCACCCGTCTCTTTTCTTTCTTCCGGGTCTTCCGATGCAATCACTTCTTCTATCAATTCGAAAGAAAGTTTTGCGAAATTGGTCACGAAGTTGAGTGGGTTTTTGATTTCGTGTGCAATGCCAGCGGTTAGCTGTCCAAGTGAAGCCAGCTTCTCTTGTTGGATGAGTTGGTCTTGGGCGTTTTTGAGCTCGGTCATGGCCTTGGAGAGCTGGTCGTTCCTGGCAGCCAAATCGGCGGTTCGCTCATCAACCAGTTTGGTCAATTCAGCCTCTCTTTCCCTCAAGTTGCTTATGACTTTTTCGTTTTGAGCCCGAAGTCTTCCTGTAAGCGTGCTTACTATCTTTCCAAATATGTCAGCATGATTTCTGAAAATAGTGTAAAAGTCATCTCTAGACACTTTGTAGAGCACTGAATCTTCATCTGCGGTTACGGACATCGATCGGGGTGCTGTGTCTAGAAAGGAGATTTCGCCGAAAAAACTGCCAGCATCTAGTCGTGCAACAATTTCCTCTTTGTCGTGCACCCTAACGCGGCCTTTGGCGATAATGAAAAGGGAGTTGCCTTCTTCACCTTTTTCAATAACCTTTTGGTTTGGATGGAATTCCATTTTTCTGACAAGTGGCGCTAGCTGCTCGAGTGCTATCTCTGGTATGTCTGAAAACAAATCCACCTTTCTCAGGATGGCTATTAATTTTGGATCAATCATATTTATTAAGATAATAAAAATCTAGTCAAAACTGGTTCTAACAGGTTTATATCTTGATGCCTAAAACCAAAACATCGTCCACTTGCTCCAGGTCACCTTGCCAATCCTTTAGGTATTTGGTTAATACATGCCCTTGTTCCTTTACAGGGATATTCGAGGTCTCCTTAATCATTTCCTTGAATTGGCTGGTCATGATTTTTTTACCCTTTGCTCCTCCAAATTGATCACTGTATCCATCTGAAAAGATAAAGACTCTGTCATTGGTTTCAAGCTTGACTTTATGAGTGGTGTAAGGCAACCTATCGCTATATTGGGTGCCACCTATGGGCATCTTATCCGGATTGGTAATCATGAGTTCGCCATCGCGTACTAGCCACAGGGGTCTGTTTGCTCCTGCATAGCTCAGTGTGTTTGAGACATCATCGAATTTAAGTATGGCGATGTCCATTCCCTCATTAGAGTGGTAATCCTTCTGACGAAGGCTTTCTACAACAAGTTGGTGTAGGGTATCAAGGATTATTCCCGGGTCGCTTTCGTTGAGGTTATCGATTATGCGGTCTAAAAGTGAGATACCAAGCATGCTCATTAACGCTCCAGATACACCATGCCCCGTACAGTCGGCTACTGCTAGCATCTGATGCGGTGTTTTTCTAACCCAATAAAAATCACCCGATACGATGTCCTTGGGCAGGTAAATTAGAAAATTGTCATTAGTGATTCCATTTAAAAAGGAACTATCGGGCAGTATTGCTTCTTGAAGTCTTTTAGCATAATGAATAGATTCCAGGATTTCCTGGTTCTTCAACTCAATAACGTTTTTCTGCTCCAGTATTTCTCGTGTCCGCTCCATAACCTGCTGTTCCAAGACTTCATTTTGCTTGAGAATCAGTTTTTCGTTTTCACGGAGTATTTCCAAAGACTGGGCCTGTGCTGTGGCTTTTTCTATTAATGCCTGCTCAAGATGGTTTTGGGCTTCTTTCCCTTTTTTGTAAATGTCTAACTCTTGAAATGACTTAGTCAGTGTTGCTCCAAGGTCATCCACGTCGATAGGCTTGTTGATGAAATCAAATGCACCTTGGTTCATGGCGGTTCGGATTGACTTTTCATCTCCATATGCCGATATGACAATGGTCTTTACCTCGTATCCTTTGGATTTGATATTTGCCAACAATTCCAGGCCGTTCATTACAGGCATGTTTATGTCAGTCAGTACCACTTCGTAACCCGGGTTTTCAGAAAGTAAATCAAGAGCTTGTTGCCCGTCATGGGCAAAATCAAAAACCAACTCCCCTGATTTCACCTTTGCCCTAAACATTTGCTTTATCAAAAGTTCAAGATCGACCTCATCGTCGGTAACCAGGATTTTACGTGGCATAATCTAAATAAGGGATGTCAATCAGTTGTGTTAAAAGTAAGTATAAATTAACAAACGAACCACCTATATTTGCGACTCACCATCAGTGGAATGCAAAATCATCCATTTTTTCAATCAATTGTTTGCCCACCTGACTCGGTAGTTTTATCTTTCAAAGGCTATTTGACCCAATTGGTCGTTGATGATTATTTGGCCACCATGGAGGAGCGGCTTTCTCAGGGCGGTGTTGCTTTGCAATTGAAAAAGCGTTTGATGAATGTCGCTATCGAAGCAGTTCAGAATGTTTATCACCATCAAGAGGCTCTATCTGCGGAAACCTCTGATTCAGATGGGTTTGATTTGGATTCCCTGGTTTGTTTGACGAGCAATTTGGGCGGTTGTTATAAGTTGACTACTTTGAACGTGGTTTTCAAATCAAGGATTTCAGAATTGGATGAAAAAATAAAATGGGTGAATGGGCTTGATGCTGAATCCTTGCGAAAAGCCCATATCGAATTGCTTGGCAAAACCGAGTTTTCTGAAAAAGGCGGTGCCGGACTCGGTTTTCTAGATCTCGCCAGGAAATCAGGTAAACCTATTGAATACAGATTCGTTGATATTAATCATCTGTACTCGTATTTCATCCTTACTTTAACCATTTGCTGAACACTAACGAAATCCCTTTAAAAACATTTCAATTCCTAAAAAATGGACAAGCTAATAATTGAGCAAGGACCGAAAACACCTAGAATTGAATTTGACCCATCTGGTTTTATGAAGATCACTGGTCGATCGGTTCCTGAAAATGCAATTGAGTTCTACAATCCAATTCATGAATGGATAAACAAATTGTCGGTTTATCCAGAAGCCGGCTTCAAACTTATTGTTCAATTGGAGTATTTCAATACCAGCTCCAGTAAATGTCTGCTCGACCTTTTCCGTAGACTAGAATCAATACATTTACAAGGAACCTGTTCAGTTTCCATTTCGTGGTTATACGATGAAGGAGATGAAGATATGTTGGAGTCAGGGGAAGATTACCAGCAAATAGTCAAAATCCCTTTCACTTTTGGAAAGGCAGATTAACCATCATTTTTGAAAATTTCGAATCCAAACCTTTGTCCGATCCGAAAGCTTATCAGCTTTAGCTAGGGCTTTTTCCCATACATCAAAGTAAAGGGTTATGGTCAAGACAGCAATCATAAGCCAAATAACACCCATGTTCACCGAATAAGTGGAATACATTTTGCCGCCAATGCTCTTTTTCGAAACAAATAAAGGTGAACGGACAAAAGACCTCGGATTGCCTTCCATATAAATTGGCTTGTATAACCTGGTTATTGCACCGTTTTGTTCTACGATCATTTGTGTGGAACCTGGGATGGCTAGCATTTGTTCAAGCTGCTCATTGTAGTTTTCCTGCTTCAACTCCTTAAACGACTCAGCCTTTTCAGGTGTATTATTCAACTCGTTTATTAATTGATCTTTCGTGGACTTAACGGTTTTGAATTGTTGAATCAGCTCCGATTTGTACTCTTTGGTTATGACTTTCAACTGCTTTGAAATATCCAATTGAGCGCTCAACGACGGTTTGTTATTCAAAATAGTAATTATAGATGAAGGGATTAGGTTTTCCTTTTTCATCTCCCTTATTATTGATTCCCTGGTGTAGCCATTGCCTTCACCTTTTCCAAGAGAGTCGATCTTTCCGTTCATCCTATCTAACCAATAATCCTTTTTGTAGGTTATGTCAGCTATTCTCTTATCCAATTCAAAAAAATTGGTTTGGTAAGTGTTGTTTTTGAATTGGTTTACGGCCAGGGCTTCAAAGGCCCATCTTGCTGCCATGATATCGCCAATGAAAGGTACTTGCTCACTGGTGGCGATTTTTGGATTCATATTGTCATATTTGACCATTACCCCGCTAAAAATGATTTGCGGTATTACTAGAAACGGGATCAAGATATATATGGTAACTGCGGAATTGAATGTGGCTGAGATGTTCAATCCTAACAGGTTTCCGAAAAGCGAAACGCTGAACAGTATGGCCCAATAATCTCCAAACATTCCGTTTATTTCAAAAATCCAGTTTCCTATCCCAACAAAGAGCGCTGTTTGAATGGCAGATATCAAAGCCATCAGTACGATTTTTGAAAACAAATAACCGCCTCTACTCAAGTCAAGGAACTCTTCCCGTTTGAGTATTTTTTTGTCTCTGAAGATTTCTTCTGCACTCACGGTAATGCCTAGGAAAAGCGCTACAATCACACTCATGAACATGAATACCGGAAGGTTCATGTTTTCTTGAAACACATAGCTCTGGCCGGGAATCTGGTATTTCAAAAACCAAGCTAACACCAATGCTAGGATTGGTGCCTCAAGAAGGTTGATTAATAGATATTGTTTGTTTTTGATCTTGGAGAGCAAATCCCTTTGTAGGAAAACTTGTATTTGCTTGGATATACTTCGTTTGGTTTTTTTTGACTTTGGTCGAGCACCTCTGTTTGGCGAGACCGTATTGGGCAAGCGGGTGTCTTCAAAATAATGATACCACTCCTCAGGCTTTATTCTTCGTTGGTTGGTTGGTTTGCCGAATTCATTGTAAACCTTATTCTCAATTATTGAAAAAACGAGCTCCGGATTAATGTTGCCACAGCTTTCGCATTCGCTGCTATCGCCTGTAGGGATATTTGATACTTTTTTGAAATAGAGTAAGCTGTCTGATGGATTGCCATAATAGGCTGGATATCCGCCAAGATCCAAAATCAACAGTTTGTCAAATAACTTGAATATGTCGGATGATGGTTGGTGTATAACCACAAAAATGAGCTTTCCTTGAAGCGTAAGTTGTTTTAGCAGGTCCATTACGTTTTCCGAATCCATGGACGATAAGCCGCTTGTTGGTTCATCTATGAACAAGAGGGATGGCTTTCTGATCAACTCAAGGGCAATGTTGACACGTTTCCTTTGTCCGCCACTAAGAGTCTTGTTCAGAACGCTACCTACTTTTAAGTCTTTTGTTTCCCATAGTCCGATCGATTCCAGTTGTTCGTGCACCTTTTGTCGGATTTCATCGTCTGACAGTTCAGGAAGAGCCAACTTCGTATTGAAAAACAAGTTTTGGAAAACGGTCAGCTCTTCAATGAGTAAGTCATCCTGGGGAATGTATCCTATGAGGTCAATCAACTCGTTTTTATGCTCATGAATGCTTATGCCATTAATAAGCACTTCTCCTAATTGGGGTAATAGATTGCCGTTTAAAATGTTTAATAGGGTTGATTTTCCGGCTCCGCTTCCCCCCATAATACCAACCAGGTTTCCTGAATTGGCTGAAAAGGTAAGTGGGTGAAGGCCGATGCGACCTTCAGGAAAACAATATTGTACCATATTGACATCAAGGGAAACGGCATCGTTGTTGGATCTTTTAAGAAATATCTTCGTTACATCACCATGGTAAACGGGAAGCAGTTTGCTTTCGCGGATAACAGATCCCTGTGAAAAAACATAAGTCCGCGAATCTGAAATGGACTGCCCGTTCATCCTAAGGTCCATGGTCCCGAAATACCGTACGAATACCATTCCCTCTGAAGGTATATAGATGAATGCCAAGGTTCCATCCAATGTTGCATTTGTTTTTGAATTGGAATGGGTTGGGCTGTGTTCGAACGCGTTTTGGACAAGCAAAATATTGGAGTCGTCGGGAATTCCTTCTTTGTTTTTTGCCGTGCAATACCCATTTAGTAGTTTGTAGCTTTCATTAGATATATTGAAAACGCTTGCTACTGTTTCAATGAACTCCCTTTCTTGTTCACCAGGGAAGTCATCCACGCTATTTGCGAACTCTATGAGTTTTGTTAAAGCGAAATACTTTTGTTTTTGATCCAGCTCCTCATTGATTTGAGTGCAAATTTTGAGAACCTTTACTGAGTTTGCTGAAACTCTTTTCACTTGCTCGCCTGAAGCCTTCTTTCCTTCCAGAATGAAAAGTTGCTCGTTAAAAAAATCCAGGTATTTTTTTCTTAGTGACAAGCTCACCAATTGAGCTAAAAAGGCTTCAACTACACGCTTACCGTTTTCGCCCAATGACTCCTTGTTTGCAACAATTGCAAACAATTGCATCATGGCATTGAGGATTTTCTCACTCATTTTCTAGGGGGCTTTGTATTAAACTAAAAAAGGGAAGACTGGGCTTCCCTTTTTGTTTTTTTTGACTCAGATAATATTATCCTATGATCATGTTTCTGAGGCTCGATATTTTTTCATTCAATTTGTTCAATTGAGTGGCATCGATTTTGTCAACCTCAGGCAATTCTTTGTACATATTCAAAAGTTCCCCGAACTGTTTGTTGATTTCTGTCAAGTCTTTGTTTCCAGCGAATTCGGAAAGTGCTTTTGTGATGTTATCCAGATAAACCTGCTGTTCCCATACACGGGAAAACAGTTTTTCGTTTTGCGGATTCTTTGTTTCTTTTCTCAATTGGCTGGTAAGTATGAATTGGCATTCCAGCCAGCTTCCGGCAAGTATCATGCTAGCGGTTTCAAGCCTTTCGTTGGATCTCAGATATGTATCTGTTGCTGCATAAGCCTCATCCACTACGCGGGCCAAGGTGTCGCGCTCCTCTTTAGCTTCTTTGAAACGACTGGAGAATTTTTCAAACAGATCTCCGATTCCGATTTCATCTGACAGGTCTTTTGCTGCCGAATAGTAAGGGTAAATTTCGCTGTTCTTTTCATTTATCACGAGATAGGCGAGGTCTACACCGTAAATTCCGTAGTTGAGGGCCTGCTTTACAGGAGAAGTGTATTTCACGACGTTGGATACTGGATTTAGTAAACGGGTGTCAACTTCTAGGTTTGATTTGGTAATCTCATCAAAAATGGTGAGCGGTGAAGGTAGGCTTCCAATGGTGTATGAAAATTGAAAAGCCGCTACTTCGTCAATTGTGGTAGTGTCTGTTTGCTCTGCTGCGATTTCCTTTTCAGTTGCAGTTTCTCCACCACAAGACCATAACGTCAAGGAGGAGGCAATTGCCATAAGAATATAGGGTCGGATAGTTCTTGTCATCTGTATTTTATTTTGAGCAAATATAATGATTTATGCTTTTTTCAATGTTAAGTCATTATTTATGTCTTTCGGGCGGGTTTTAGTTGTTTTTTAAAAAGGCATTGCATGATTGATTTCTTGCCAATAAGGTTTCTTCATTATGAAATGCATAGCATATATTTGCCCTGAAAATCATTCATATGGCTATAGAAACCCAGGCTCATAACCTAGAATTCAACAGAAACGAGGATTTCAATAAGACTTTGGTCTATCAAATGAAAAGCCGTTTGTCTATTTTGGAAATAGGTGGTGGGTCAAAAAATGCGGCCAAACAAAAGGAAAAAGGTAAGCTTTTGGCCCGCGAAAGAATATCCTATTTATTGGATAAGGACCGCCCCATGATAGAGGTAGGAGCCTTTGCGGCCGACGGAATGTATGCCGAGCAAGGCGGCTGCCCCTCCGCAGGAGTGGTGGTTGTGATTGGACACGTATGCGGCCGGCAGTGTATCGTGGTTGCCAATGACGCTACCGTGAAAGCAGGTGCATGGTTCCCAATGACCGCCAAAAAGAATCTTCGTGCGCAAGAGATTGCCATGGAAAATCGACTTCCAATCATCTACTTGGTTGACAGTGCAGGGGTTTTTCTTCCTATGCAAGATGAGATTTTCCCTGACAAGGAGCATTTTGGTAGGATTTTCAGAAATAATGCGGTAATGTCGTCCAAAGGTATCCTTCAAATTGCAGCCATCATGGGGAGCTGTGTCGCTGGTGGCGCCTATTTGCCTATTATGAGTGACGAGGCTATGATTGTCGATAAAACCGGTTCTATCTTTTTGGCTGGATCTTACTTGGTAAAGGCGGCAATCGGTGAGGATATTGATAATGAAACGCTCGGAGGAGCCACCACCCAATGCGAGATTTCAGGAGTAACCGACAATAAGTTTCCTTCCGATCAGGCGTGTTTGGATTACATACGGAAGATCATGGATAAGGTTGGGTCTTTTGAAAAAGCGGGTTTTGATCGGATTGAAGCTGCGAAACCAAAGCTTGATGAAAAGGAGCTTTACGGGATCATGCCGGCAGAACGTGAAAAGCCGTACGATATGAGGGAGGTGATTATGCGTTTGGTGGATAATTCCGAGTTTGATGAATATAAGGAGCTATATGGTCAGTCTATACTTTGTGGCTTGGCCCGTATAGACGGCTGGGCGGTGGGCATTGTTGCCAACCAACGCAAAGTGGTTAAAAGCAAGAAGGGGGAAATGCAAATAGGAGGGGTGATATATAGTGATGCGGCCGACAAGTCCGCACGATTCATTATGAATTGCAACCAGCGAAAAATTCCATTGGTTTTTCTGCAGGATGTTACCGGTTTCATGGTGGGAAGCCGATCTGAGCATGGAGGCATCATCAAGGATGGAGCTAAAATGGTAAATGCCATGTCCAACTCTGTAGTGCCAAAGTTCACCATTATTGTAGGTAATTCTTATGGTGCAGGCAACTATGCCATGTGTGGGAAAGCTTATGACCCCCGATTGATAGCGGCATGGCCCTCCGCTCAAATTGCAGTAATGGGTGGCGCTCAAGCAGCCAAAACCCTCCTGCAAATACAAGTAAGTTCAATGAAGGCTCAAGGGAAGGAAGTAACCCCTGAGGAGGAGGCTGAATTGCTTAAGACCATAACGGATCGATATAACACTCAGACTTCGCCCTACTATGCTGCTTCCAGGCTTTGGGTTGATGCTGTCGTAGATCCACTCGAAACACGCAAATGGATATCAATGGGTATCGAGATGGCCAACCATTCCCCGATTACCCAAGACTATAACGTAGGAGTCATTCAAACTTAAATAAACATGTCGGATTTCAGAGATATCATAGGAAAGGTCCAAGAGTTCCACGAGGTTTTCGGCCTCGACCATAACGTTTCACCATCCGCCCATATCGGAGAGGATAAAATAGACCTGCGTCATCGTTTGATGGCCGAAGAGAATGACGAATACCTTGAAGCTGCTAGGAATAACGACTTAACCTTGGTGGCGGATGCGCTGGGGGATAAATTGTATATTCTGTGCGGCACAATCATCTCACATGGGCTGCAGCACAAGATAGTCGAGGTTTTTGAAGAGATACACCGCAGCAACATGAGTAAGTTGGATTCTGACGGTAATCCCATTCGGCGCGACGATGGCAAGGTTATGAAAAGCGAACTCTATTTCCCTCCTGATATCGCATCCATTCTCAGTCGTTGATATCATTTTTGACTCTAAAGCCCCTCTAGGTTAATCAAACCTATTCAAGGTTATTAACAATGGTTTCGTTTCTCTCATACTAGTCCTAGGAGGGAGTTTCGTCTAAATGGTGATGTGTTTATGTTACTGTGGTGTCCTTTAAAAACACTGTGGCGCAGGTATTTCAGTGGTTTTTATAATCCCGTTGAATCTTGCTTGGATTGCTCATTTCAGAGGGCAGCAGCGGTATTTTCAATTCATCTAGAGTAGCGTTTGGGTTGTAAATAACTTTTCCCAAGCATTGGATTTCTGCTCTCAGTATCTGTTTTTATTTGCATCAGGTTTAACCAAAAAAATCTTAAAAACAGTGGCAAAAAAAGCAAAAAAGGCCCCCGCTAAGAAAGCCGGTGCCAAGAAGGTAGCTAAGAAAGCTGCCCCCAAGAAAAAAGTAGCCAAGAAGGCTGCACCTAAGAAAGCTGCTCCTAAGAAAGCTGCCCCAAAGAAGGCTGCTCCTAAAAAAGCTGCTAAGCCAAAAGTAAAGCGCAAGCCTAATGCTGCGTTCATGAAGGCCATGACCCCAAGCGCGGCTCTTGCTGCAGTTGTGGGTAACAAGGCTATTCCACGTACAGAGGTGGTGAAAAACCTTTGGGCATACATCAAGAAGCACAAGCTTCAAGATGCTAAGAACCGCCGCATGATCAATGCTGACGAGAACCTGAAAAAGGTATTCGGTGGCAAAGCTCAAGTAAGCATGTTCGACATGACCAAACTCGTGAGCAAGCACCTCTCCTGATTTATTCCACTGGTAAAAAAGGGTCGCCTCGTAAAGATGCGGCCCTTTTTCATTTACGGCTGTCGTCACTTGACCAACAGTGCCTCCAATGACTACCTTTGCAACCTATATTTTCAAATCATGATACAAATTACCCTGCCCGATGGAAAGGTTCTAGAAAAACCCACCGGTACCACCTCGATGGAGATTGCCAAAGGCATCAGCGAAGGGTTGGCTAGAAACGTTTTGGCTGCGAAGTTCAATGGTCAAATCCTGGACGCCTCTCGTCAGCTTACCAGCAATGGAACGTTGGAGCTGTTGACTTGGGATCATCCTGAAGGGAAATCCACCTTTTGGCATTCATCTGCGCACGTGATGGCGGAAGCATTGGAGACGTTTTTCCCAGGAATCAAGTTCGGAATCGGCCCTACCATAGAAAATGGTTTTTACTATGATGTCGACCCGGGAGAACAGTCAATCTCCTCCGAGGATTTCAAGAAGATTGAAGACAAAATGTTGGAATTGGCTCGCCAATCAAGTCAATTCGTGCGTAGGGATGTTTCTAAAGAGGAGGCATTTCAATACTTCACCGAAAAAGGTGATCAGTACAAATTGGATTTGATCAAGGATCTCCAAGACGGTACCATAACATTTTACTCGCAAGGGAACTTTACCGACTTGTGCCGAGGACCCCATATTCCCGACACAGGTTCTATCAAGGCTGTTAAATTGATGAGTGTTGCTGGAGCCTATTGGCGGGGTGATGAGAAAAGCAAGCAACTTACCCGCATTTACGGTATCACTTTCCCCAAGCAAAAGGAGCTTACAGAGTACCTGACCCTATTGGAAGAAGCTAAGAAGAGGGATCACCGTAAGTTGGGAAAAGAATTGGAGTTGTTTACCTTCTCAGAAAAGGTCGGAATGGGTTTGCCTCTCTGGCTTCCCAAAGGAGCCATGCTTCGCGACCGATTGGAGCAATTCCTCAAAAAAGCACAACTTAAAGCAGGATATTTACCTGTAGTGACCCCCCACATCGGGAACAAGGATTTGTATGTGACTTCAGGGCATTATGAGAAGTACGGCGCTGACTCCTTTCAGCCAATCCGCACACCGGCAGAAGGGGAGGAGTTTTTCCTGAAGCCTATGAACTGCCCGCATCATTGTGAAATTTATAAGAGTAAACCGCATTCCTACAAGGAACTTCCTATTCGCTATGCGGAGTTCGGGACGGTTTATCGATACGAGCAAAGCGGTGAGCTGCACGGATTGACCCGTGTTAGGGGGTTTACCCAAGATGATGCCCACCTGTTCTGTCGTCCCGATCAAGTGAAGGAGGAATTCATCAAGGTAATCGATCTGGTTCTTTTTGTTTTCAGAGCACTCGACTTTAAGGAGTTCATCGCACAAGTGTCCTTGCGTGATCCCGAGAACAAGACGAAATACATTGGAACAGATGAAAATTGGCAGAAGGCCGAAAGTGCAATCGTAGAGGCGGCGGCGGAACGGGGTTTGAACACAGTGGTTGAAACCGGTGAAGCGGCTTTTTATGGGCCTAAATTGGATTTCATGGTGAAGGATGCCCTGGGGCGAAAATGGCAGCTTGGTACCATACAGGTAGACTACAACTTACCCGAGCGGTTTGAATTGGAGTACACAGGAGCCGACAACCAAAAGCATAGGCCAGTGATGATCCATCGCGCGCCTTTCGGCTCAATGGAACGATTTATCGCCGTTCTTATCGAGCACTGTGCTGGAAATTTCCCCTTATGGTTGTCGCCAGAGCAGGTTATCATACTGGGAATCAGCGAGAAATACAACGATTATGCCCACAAGGTTTCAGAATTCCTTAAAAATTCCGATATTCGCGCGTCCGTAGACGAACGGGACGAAAAAATCGGAAAAAAAATCAGGGACGCCGAAATTCGCAAAGTGCCTTATATGCTGATAGTTGGGGAGAAAGAGGCAGCAGAAAACTCGGTGTCTGTTCGCAAACATGGTCAAGGCGACTTGGGTTCAATGCCGCTTGATAAGTTCAGTGAGATGATTTTGGACGATGTAAACGCCCGTATGTCAGGTAATTAATTTAAGTCAAACCAATACAGAAGGAGGTAACTCATTTCAACATTCTTTAAAAGACCGTCGGGTCCGCCAAAGCCCAGAGGTCCAAGGCCAAATCGTTTTCAGAAAAAAGAAAACGAGCACAATATCAACGAAGATATTACCGCTACTACAGTACGTTTGGTGGGTGAAAACATCGAAGCGGATGTTTATACTTTGGAAGTTGCTCGCAGATTAGCCAAGGAGCGTGAACTCGATTTGGTGGAAATCGTGCCCAATGCAGATCCTCCCGTTTGTCGGATCGTAGACTATCAGAAATTCATCTACGAGAAGAAGAAGAAGGAAAAAGAGGTCAAAGCGAAAACCGCCAAATCGGTCATGAAAGAGATCAGGTTCGGACCCAACACTGATGAGCATGATTTCAATTTCAAGGTGAAGCACGCGATTAAATTCCTTGAGGAGGGAGCCAAAGTCAAGGCTTATGTTCACTTCAAAGGAAGGACCATAGCATACAAGGAAAAGGGTGAAATCATTCTCCTGAAGTTCGCTCAGGAATTGGAAGAATACGGTAAAGTTGAAATGCTACCAAAACTAGAGGGAAACAGGATGTTCTTGCATCTAGCTCCTCTGCCTAAGAAGATTAAAAAGTAATCAATACATACTAAAAACCCCGAGGGTAATTCAATGCCAAAAATGAAATCAAACTCCAGCGCCAAGAAGAGATTCTCTTACACCGGTTCTGGTAAAATCAAGAGGAAACACGCGTTCAAGAGCCACATCCTCACCAAAATGAGCACCAAGCGTAAGCGTGCACTTACTAATGCAGGTCTGGTTGACAAATCCGACCATGCCCGTGTTGCCCGTATGCTGACCGCTTAAAAAGAAATTCATCACTAATTATTAACCAGGGAATTAGCTAAAGTATCGGTTTGAAACCGGTCGCTATCACCAAAAAACAGAATTAAAATGCCAAGGTCCGTTAATTCAGTGGCTTCAAAAGCCAGAAGGAAAAAAATCCTCAAGCTCGCAAAGGGTAATTGGGGTTCTCGCGGTAATGTTTTGACCGTAGCCAAACACACGGTTGAAAAAGGTTTGCAATATGCATACCGTGACCGTAAAACCAAGAAGCGTAATTTCCGTGCATTGTGGATTCAGCGTATTAACGCTGGAGCCCGTTTGCATGGCATGTCATATTCCCAATTGATGGGAAGCCTTCATGCAAAAGGAATCGAGCTCAACCGCAAGGTTCTTGCCGATTTAGCTATGAACAACCCTGATGCTTTCAAAGCAGTTTTAGAATCTGCTAAATAGTATCATTGAATTAATAAACGAAGAGCCGGGCATATTGCTCGGCTCTTTTGTTTTAATACCATCGGGTGACTCTCTCAGTCTTCCTTCTTGTATGCTTCAATGATCTCGCGAACCAACCGATGGCGTATCACATCGGTTCCGTCTAGAAATACGAATCCGATTCCTTCAATGCCATTCAACAGGGACAAGCCTTGTACCAACCCAGAAGGGGTGTTTTTAGGTAAATCTACCTGCGTGACATCTCCCGTGACTATCATCTTGGCCGATGGCCCCATTCGAGTCAGAAACATTTTTAGCTGACTTTGTGTAGCGTTTTGGGCCTCATCAAGGATTACATAGGCATTATCCAATGTTCTTCCACGCATGAATGCAAGCGGTGCTACCTCAATGGTCCCATTAGCTATGAATGATTGCAGCTTCTCTCCAGGAATCATATCCATCAACGCATCATACAAGGGTCTTAAATAGGGGTCTATTTTTTCTTTCAAGTCCCCGGGTAGAAATCCAAGGTTCTCTCCAGCTTCAACCGCTGGTCTAGTAAGAATGATCCTCCGGATTTCGCGGTTCTTCAAGGCTCGAACTGCCAAGGCTACAGCGGTATATGTTTTACCTGTACCCGCTGGACCAATTGCGAATGTGATGTCATTGCGGTTGCAGGAAGTCACCAGTCTTCGTTGTCCAGGTGTTCGAGCTTTTACAACTAATCCGTGTTGCCCGTAAACAATGATATCGCTTTCGCCACTACCCACAGCAGGGCCGGTTTTTTCAGATTTTCCTTGGAGTAGGTCAGCGACAAATGTGTGCTCTACGCGACCACGTGCTTCAAAAGCTTGTACCATTTCCGAAACAATTGATTCTGCTTTTTCCACCAAATCATCCTCTCCGATCAATTTTAAATCACTCCCTCTGGAAATGATTTTCAAGGAGGGAAACTTCTTGCGTAGTAACTCTAGGTTAGTGTCATTGATGCCAAAAAAATCCACTGGGTTCTGCAGCGCCGGAATTGTAATCTCTTTCAAATTTTATAAATAATTATGGGTGATGTTAAGTTTTTAAAAACAGTTGTTTATTTGCTGTAAATCAATATTATGTATGTAATAAGTGGTGTTGTTAATTAGATGTGAAATGGTCTATAGGTCTGATTGCTTAATATAACTTTGTGTTTCAAATATAGGCAATACCAAGGTGGCTTCACCCATCATTACATTAACAACCGACTGGGGAACTAGGGATTTTTACGTTGGTGCTCTAAAGGGGCGTCTATATTCTTTGGTGCCTGGTTGTAATGTGGTTGATATAAGTCACGACATTGAGCAGTTTAACACCATTCAAGCGGCTTTTGTTCTTCGAAACACATGGCACAGATTCCCAACCAACTCCGTACATATACTTTCTGTTGTTGGGACTGGAGGGGGGAGTGAGCCGCCTAAATTAATGGCAGTCCAACACGAAGGGCATGGTTTTCTGGGTCCTGATGACGGGGTGTTTTCTTTGATGTTCGATGAACTGCCCAAGTCTTCCTATCATGTTCTGGACAACATGGGTCAAAAGGTGACATTGAAATCGGATTTAGTGGCCGCTTCTGCCGCGTTTTTAATCACTGGAGGTGATATATCCAATATGGGTACACCTGTTCAAAACCTTGTTTCATTGGCTAACATGAAACCATCTGTTGATGAATATTCCATTCGGGGTGCAGTCATAATGGTAGACGGTTTTGGCAACGTAGTGACCAATATTTCCCGCGAGTTGATGGAAGCCAGTATAAAGGGACGACAATACGAAATTTTAGTGCGGAAGGGCAGTGGTACAATTTCAGCCATCCAGTCATCGTACCAGTCCGTAGTGCTTGGTGATTGGGTTGCGATTTATAATGAATCGGGTTATGTCGAGTTGGCAATCCGTGAAGGGAATGCTGGCGAATTAATGGGTATTGGTTACGGAGATATGGTCAGGGTCGAATTCAGATGATCACTCGGATAGTTAAATTGGAAGTTGATCCTGATCGGTCTGTGGTTTTTAAGGAGTTGTTTGAGGATGTTTGTTCGAGTATTCGATCTTTTCCAGGTTGCCGTGGCCTCGAATTGTTACAGGATGTTTCCAGTCCAGGCATCTTTTTCACCATTAGCAGATGGGAGGATTTGCAGAACCTGGATGATTATAGGAATTCTTTGCTTTTCAAATCTACATGGAGCGCCGTTAGGCCTTTGTTTGTTGCCAAACCTCTGGCATGGAGCCTAGCCGTTGAAAAAGACCTGAATCCCGATAATTCAAATACCAACACTGTTTCCTAACTTTACGCCATCCACTATCACGATGTTCGCCCTCCTAAAAAAAGAGATCAACGGTTTCCTGAACTCACTCATCGGCTATTTGGTAATAGTTGTCTTTTTGGCTACTATCGGATTGTTTCTTTGGGTTTTTCCTGAAAATGAATTCTCCATACTGGATGCAGGTTATGCTAGTCTAGACCCATTATTCATAATTACTCCATGGGTTTACATGTTCCTGGTTCCTGCGGTTTGCATGAAGCTGTTTTCTGAAGAGCGAAAATCAGGAACCATTGAATTGCTTTTAACACGACCCATCACAGAGCTGCAAATCGTGCTCGCAAAATATTTTGCTGGCGTTGTCTTAGTACTCTTTTCGTTGTTGCCTACCATTTTTTATTTCGTAGCCGTCTGGTATCTAGCCGTCCCAGTTGGTAATGTGGACGTAGGAGGGGTCATAGGATCTTATATAGGCTTGTTTTTCTTGGGAGCCGGATTTGTCTCCATAGGGGTTTTTGCATCATCCATATCCGATAATCAAGTTATCGCATTCATAATCGCACTTTTCCTTTGCTTTTTTTTCTACGCAGGCTTTGACTCCATTTCCGGTCTGATAGGGTCTGGAAGTTTAGCCAATAGCATTGAGCTGATAGGTATTAATGCGCACTACTTGTCCATGAGTAGAGGAGTGATTGACACCAGGGACATGGTCTATTTCCTGTCATTGATAGCGCTTTTCGTTACGCTCACTAAAACAGTGCTTGAATCCAGGAAATGGTGAACGAGCTCAGACAAGGTAAAAAACGAAATAACCGCTCGCCCAAGTTACAGCATCTAGGGCGGATGGCCCTTTTACTTTTGATCATCGTCTTTGCCAACATTTTGTCTTCCTTCATCTTTACACGCTTTGACTTGACTTCCGAAAAGCGCTTCACGCTCTCTCCGGTGACAAAAAAAATCATGGCCGAGTTGGAGGATGTGATTTATGTCAAGGTTTATCTTGATGGTGATTTTCCTCCTGCATTCCAACGACTCCAAACAGCAACGAGGGAGATGCTCGATGAGCTTAGGTATTACTCCGATGGAAATATAGAATACGAATTCATCAACCCATCCGGCTATTCTGACAAGGAGCAGCGCGAACAACTCTACCGCCAATTGGCGTCAAAAGGCATACAGCCAACAACGTTGCAATCAAAGGCCGGTGATGAAACATCTCAACAAGTGATTTTTCCCGGCGCATTGGTTACGTATCGCGGCGAAGAGCTTCCTGTGATGTTGCTCCAGGATCAGATTGGAGCTTCTCCGGATGAAATGCTCAATAACTCGATTCAGGCATTGGAGTTCGGTTTCACCAATGCCATACGTAAATTGACACTGAAATACCCGCATATAATCTGTCTCTTGGAAGGACATGGAGAAGCTGACAACCAATCTTTGGCAGATATCAAGCGGGAACTTCAAACATTCTACTTGGTAGAACGCAAGAGAATGGACGGTCAGCTGGGGTCTCTTAATGGATACCGTGCAGTTGTGGTTGCGGCACCCGATTCCGCTTTTTCTGAAAAAGACAAATTCGTCATCGATCAATATGTGATGAATGGGGGCAAGGTGCTTTGGATGTTGGATGGTGTTGCCGCTACAATGGATAGTTTGGAGCGCAATGATGAAACGGTTGGAATCGCTTCTGAACTCAACTTGGATGACATGCTTTTCCGATATGGCGCAAGAATCAATCACGACCTCGTGCTCGACCTCCAATCAGCACCCATACCAGTGGTTACCGGTCAAGCTGGCAATAAGCCTATGCAAACCCTGATTCCATGGAATTTCTTTCCCGTTATCATTCCATCTTCCATACATCCCATTGTTAAAAACCTAAATGCTATCAAGCACGAGTTTGTTTCCACTATTGATGTGGTTGGAAAAGATGAAGTCCGTAAAACACCACTCCTTTCAACTTCCGATTATTCCAAAGTCTACAACGCTCCGGTTCGAATCAGTTTAGACTTGCTTAGGGAAAAGCCTGATGCAAAAAGGTTCAACTCCGGTCCCAAAACAACCGCATTGTTGCTTGAAGGTCGGTTTACTTCCAATTTCAAGAACCGTATTCCGGAGACAATTTCCAAAGATTCGTCCATTGGTTTCCGTGAACTAAGCGACACAACTGCTATGATTGTGGTTGCCGATGGCGATGTGGTTCAAAACAGAACAAGAAAGGGAATGATTATTCCACTTGGCGAGGACCGTTACACTGGTCAGATGTTCGGAAACAGGAATTTCATCATGAATTGCATAGACTATCTCTGTGACGACTCCGGTTTGATGGAAGTAAGATCAAAAGAGTTACGCTTACGTTTGCTAGACAGGGCACGGTTACAGGAGGAAAGACTCAAATGGCAGTTGGTGAATACAATGGCTCCACTGCTCATTGTAGGTGTTTTCGCAGCAATCAAACTTTATTCACGACGCAGACGTTTTGCCACTGCCAGAAACTCAAGGCTGAAATGAAAAAGAATTCAATTTTAATATTGGTAGCAACCTCACTCGCTATCTTTTCGGCTTATTTCATTTACAACAATCGCTCGGGAACCATGAGCGACGAACTGCGTGACTTCGCATTCAAGGATACCGCATCCATTACTCGTGTTTTTTTGGCTGATAAGGCCGGGAAGCAAATCACACTCGACAGAAAATCAAATGATGAATGGATGGTGAACGGCACTCATTGGGCCAGACCTGATGCAATCAAACTATTGCTTGAAACCATACACAATGTGGAGGTTTGGAGTCCTGTAGGTAAGAAGGCGTACAATAATATCATCAAAAGTATCGCAGCCAAAGGCGTGAAAGTGGAATTGTATACATCCGAGGGCAAGGTGAAAACCTATTATGTTGGTGGTCCTACGCCGGATCAAATGGGTACTTACATGTACATGGAAAACTCAACGGTCCCATTCATAACCAATATTGCCGGTTTCGACGGTTACTTAACTCCTCGCTACATCACCGAAAGAGCTGATTGGGTCGTTAAAAACGTATTTCGTTTGGCTGAAGGGCAACTGTTGAGTTTGTCGGTTGCCGATCGTGAGCGACCAGGTTTTGCATTTAAAATCGAAAGAAACCAGACCACAGGAGATTGTATGCTTTTCGATGGGTTTGAAAAACCCGTGTCCAACATCAGTCAAGACAAGGTCACCGACTATCTACAAAAGTATCGAGTGTTGAATTTCGAAGGATTGGAGAAAAGCCTATTACCAAACCAGCGCGATTCATTACGAGCTCAGACACCATTCAGATCCATCGTGATGATTAAGAATAATGGGGATACATC
>JBKDSL010000236.1:0-1954 GCA_046340555.1 Bacteroidota bacterium | reverse complement strand
GATGCGGGTTCAAGTATTGCGAATCGAGCAACTGGAATTGTTTTTGTCGCAAGTGATCAACCAAAAACACCAAACAGATTTTACTCGCATCGGTAACGCGACTGAACATACTTTCGCCAAAAAAGGCTTTTCCAAATGCGATGCCATACAATCCTCCTACAAGCTCCTCATCCTGCCAAGCCTCGAAACTGTGCGCATATCCTAAACGATGCAACCCGATATAGGACTCGATGATATCTTGATTGATCCACGTTTCTCCAATTCGCAATTCACGACACGAATTGATGACCTCAGGAAACGCTTGATTGATGGTTAGCTTGAATGGCTTTTTATTGTATTTGCGGCGAAGGTTGGATGGAACAGTGAAACGATCATCCAACGGGATTATACCCCTTCGCTTGGGCAAATGCCATTGAATCTCTCCGTTGGCCGATTCGGCCATTGGAAATATTCCCATCGAATAGGCTTCTAAAAGTATCAACGGCTGAATCATCCTCTCTTCAAATATACCACTTACTCAAGTTCAAAATTAAACGTTTAATATTCCCCTCTGTGGCCATAATTGTTTGCTCTGGACATACCTTTGTAGGCGATTAACCGCAGCTTTTTGATTTCTCATGCGCACTTTTCTTCTTGTGGCTTTTGTCATTTTATCCCATTCTGCAAAAGCTCAAATCATCATCTCCGAAATAATGGCAGACCCGACTCCTGTTGCGGGCCTACCTGATGCCGAATTCGTGGAGGTTTATAACCTAGGTGCCACTCCTGTGGACCTTACCGGTTGGACGATCTTCGAAGGCTCCGTTAGAACATTGCCCGGTAAAACCATCCCGCCAAACGGTTATGCTATAGTTTGTGCGCAAACCGATACTTCGCTATTCACTTCATTCGGAATGCTGTTACCGGTAAGCTCTTTATCGCTTACCAATTCGGGCGATAAGATTTCCATTAGAACCGCTAACGGTACTGCCGTTGATTCGGTAACTTATACCGACCAATGGTATGGTGATCCCGTAATGGCACAAGGAGGATATTCGCTAGAGCGGATAGATCAACAATTGAATTGCCTATTACCTTCTAATTGGAAAGCGTCAGCATCGATATCTGGTGGAACTCCGGGGGCCGTGAACAGTGTAAATGGAAGCTTGATAGATGTGGATCCGCCACTGTTGCTTTATGCATATTGTCCCGATTCCGCTCACATACAACTCGTATTTAACGAACCCGTAAATCTGCCTCCATCGGGCCTTTCAAGCTTCCTAACCCTGCCCAACGCATTACAGGTTATTGCTTGGTCGGTTGCAGATGAGACCGCAACAAGGATCAACATCCATGTAACACCATCCATTGCTAGAGGTGAGGTGTTCGGATTGTCTATGAAAGACACCCCTGATTGCTCAGGAAATGCCATGCTGCCGGTTGAAAACATTCCATTCGGATTAAGCGAGACTATTCTTGCTGGCGATATCATCATCAACGAAATATTATTCAACCCGAAAGAAGAAGGCGTCGACTTCATTGAGCTATTCAACAACAGTAATCGCATAGCCGACTTAACATCGCTTGGACTAGCTGCCGTTTCTCCTGTTACAGGAACAACGGGGGATGTGGAAGCTATTTGTGATTTGGGAAGAAACCTGTACCCGAACGAATATTTGTTGGTAGCGGAAAACACGGAGGTTGTTGCAAAACAGTATCCATCATCATATCCTTACGGTTTCCAAAAAGCAGAAAACATCCCCGATATGAATGTGGATGAAGGACTGGTTTCGTTGATGTTTGGAAACACAGAAATCGACCGGGTTTACTATCATGAGGATTACCACTTCGCTCTACTAACCGATCCAAAAGGAATTTCCTTGGAAAGGATTCTTCCGTCGCGACCGTCTATGAGACGTTTTTAATTTAAATAGGCGTCTCCGGAATTATTTTGTTTTTGGGTTTTTTTATCGTT
>JBKDSL010000235.1:0-12910 GCA_046340555.1 Bacteroidota bacterium | reverse complement strand
GCATCAGGACTTTTCGCGACTCAGGTGGATTGTGGGAAGAATACGAAATAAAAGATGTGGCAACACCCGAAGCTTGGGCTAGAAACCCAGAACTTGTTACCCAGTTTTACAACCAGCGTCGCAAGCAAATGATGGAATCATCTCCCAATGAAGGGCACCTTGCTTTGGCTCGACTAGAAACCAAGTACGACGTTTCCATAATCACACAGAACGTGGATGACCTGCACGAGCGGGCTGGCTCGTCGCACGTTATGCATTTGCATGGCGAACTATCGAAATGTAGAAGTACCGCTGACCCTAATTTGGTTTATGATGTTTATGGATGGGAGTTAACAGCTGAATCCAAATGTGAGTTGGGCTCAAGATTAAGACCGCATATTGTATGGTTTGGAGAGGAAGTCCCCATGATGATCCCCGCCATTCAAATCACCATGTTATCCGATATTTTTATCATCATTGGAACATCATTGGAAGTGTACCCTGCAGCAAGCTTGGCTTCAAGGGCTCCTACTGATTCACTCAAATACTATGTAGATCCAAATGCCAACAGTCTTTCGAACATTAATCATCTGACAATAGTTCGCGAAAAATCGGGAATTGCCCTACCTAAACTTGTTGATGAACTGCTAAGCATGTCCACAGGATAATGAATTGGCTGAATATTGATCCGATTATTTACAATTGGGTAATTCTACCATTGCTCATATTTTTGTCTAGATCTTGCGATGTGTCCTTAGCAACTCTAAGAAACGTGTTTATTGCACGCAACATCAGAAATGTGGTGCCCATAATCGGATTCTTTGAAGTGCTATTGTGGCTGGTTGCCATCAGCACGGTACTTGGCAACCTCAACAATGTGGCTTGTTATCTCGGATTTGCAGCTGGTTATGCAAACGGCATCTATCTAGGACTAAAAATCGAAGAAAGATTGGCTTTGGGAAAACAGCTGGTACGGATTTTCACAAAACTTGAAACTGCGGGATTTGTTCAGGATTTGTATGCATTTGGCATGGGAGTTACCTTGATGGATGCCCGAGGTTCACAAGGTCCTGTAACGGTGGTTTTTACCACTTTGAATCGAAAAGACCTGCCCATATTGGAGGCGATGATTCAAAAACACATCCCCAATTCGTTTTATACGATTGAAGATATCCGAAAATCGAAGTTGGGCGTATTCCCTGAAAACAAAGGAGAAGGCAAATTCGCCTTCCTAAAGGCATTATTGCCCTTGCGTTAAAACAATTAGGGTATTAAATGTGTCATCTATCCAGATAACCCTACGAAAGTGCAGCAGCAAAAGGAGCGCGAAAACAACACAGCTTTTGGTAAACTTGAGCAATCAAATCCTTTGAAAACCATGCTGATCATGACGATGGCGGGAAGCACAATCCTGTTTATAGCCGTTTCCATGCTGTATGTTGTCACAATCATTAAAAACGATGCCATCGGCGCTTTCAGAATGCCTGTGGCTTTTGCATTCAGCACGGTATTCCTGCTTTTGAGCAGTTTCAGCCTTTCATCTTCCAAACGCAACTTCAAAAATGACAACATAAAAGGTCTTAGAACAGGTTTGCGGCTCACCATGTTTTTGGGAGTTGTTTTCGCATATTGCCAAGTATGGGGATGGTATCAAATGATACAATCGGGGATGTTCCTACAAACGGCACCCGGTGTGGCCTATCTGTATGTCATCAGTGGCTTGCACTTCGTACACGTATTGGGTGGCATGGCCTACCTGTTGACCATCATGTATTCGCTTTCCGGGTTGAAATCCGACTTTGCAGGATCACTGATGTATTTATCAGAAAAAGGGAACCTAACCAAACTAGACCTTGTTACCACCTATTGGCACTTTGTGGATGGACTTTGGGTAGCGCTCTACTTCATGTTCCTCTTCACCTTCCAGTTCTAAACCTCTACTAGGGTTAAAGCTCCTTCAGGATGTTCACGAATGAACGTGATTTGAGCGATGCTCCTCCTATCAAACCTCCATCCACATCCTTCAATGCAAAAAGTTCAGCGGCATTGCTTTCGTTGCAACTTCCACCATAGAGTATAGACACTTCGCTTGCCAATTCATGACCCATTTTTTCTGCTATTGTTTGCCTAATGAAGGCATGCATTTCCTGAGCCTGAGCAGGTGATGCTGTCAATCCTGTGCCAATGGCCCAAACTGGCTCATAAGCAATCACGATTTTCTTCCATTGGTCGGTGTTGAGGTGAAATAGGCAATCCTGCAATTGTGAAGCGACCAAGTTGAAATGCTCCGATTGCTCACGTTGCTCCAAGGTCTCACCTACGCAATAAATGACATGTAATCCGGATTTTAATGCCTGCATGATTTTAGCAGTCAAATCCGAGGATATTTCGCTATGGTAACTTCTACGTTCGCTATGTCCGATGATCACGTATTCGGCACCAACAGATGCCAACATTCGTGCAGAAACATCTCCGGTAAATGCACCGGAATCAGCTGTTGCACAATCCTGGCCACCGACAGAAATCCGAGACTGTTCCAACAAGCGCGCAATGGAATGAACGTGTACAAACGGAGGAAAAAGGATGATTTTAGAAGCACCCATATACTCATCCTGTACCATGCCCGCAATTTCGGTAGCCAACGACATAGCTTCTTCTCGGTCGCCATTCATTTTCCAATTTCCTGCCAGTATCCTGCTACGCATCAATTTTGTTTTTTGTAATCAAGTAGACCTGCGAACTCTTGGATCAAGTACCCCATAAAGCAGATCAACTGCAATATTAATCAATATGAAGAAACAGGATACCATGAGCACGGCACCCATCACCACTGGCAAGTCGTAGCTCTCGAGGCTATCTACTGTAATCTTTCCGATACCCTTCCAATTGAAAACATATTCAATGAAAACCGCTCCTGCCAACAAGGACCCGAACCATCCGCTAACAGCTGTCAATACAGGATTTAGGGCGTTTCGCAATGCATGTCGGTATAAAACAACACGCGACTCCAACCCCTTGGCCTTTGCTGTTCGTACAAAATCCAAAGACAACACCTCTAACATCGAACTGCGTGTAAGTTGAATTATTACAGATAGCGGTCGTATTCCAAGCGTAACAGCGGGTAAAATGAGATTTTTCCATTCCATCACGGGTCCGATGAACGGATCCACCCGGTATAAACTTCCAGTCATCTCCAATCCTGTATAATCCGATAGCACGAAACCAAAGAGCCATGCAATGATAACGGCGGCAAAAAAAGAAGGCAACGCCATCCCCAATGCAGCAATCATGCCGATAGCGTGGTCGACAAATCCATTCTTGCGCACTGCGGAAATCACACCCAATGGAATACCTATCAAGACGGCTAAGAACAGCGCTGCTATGGAAAGTATAAAAGTACCCTTGAGCGAATCAATCAATATTTCCCCAACCAACCTATTCGATTGGTATGACCTGCGCAGGTAGGGCGTTTTTAAGCAGATGGCATGTTCGCCAATTGAAACCAGCTGCGTTATATTGCCATATTTGAGATTATCGGAGTAAATTGTCGATTGCTGATTTTGACTAAATAAGCAAACAGGAGAAAGATCGTTAATGTAGATTGCAAACCTTTTCAATGGCGGCTGATCCAATCCCAACTCCCGATTAATGCTTTGCACACTTTGCACATCAGCTCTTTGACCAAGCATCATGCGTGCCGGATCCCCAGGCAATACATTGAAAAGAAAAAAGACCAATGCAGAAACTCCGAAGACCACAAGTAGGCCCGAGATGAATTTTTTGAGGAAAAAACTAAAGATACTCAAGTTCAGAAGGTATTACTTGCCATGCGCATGTTGCAAGTGCCCTTTCAGTTTCTCCTTGGTGAAGGCATTGTCGCCAGTGCCTTCAAACTCAGCGATTATGTTTCCATTCCACAAGTAAACTATGCCTGGAGTTGAACCATTACCTAGCAATTTCCAGAAAGTTGGGATATCAATGACTTTTGATGGAAAACGTTTTCCAACGATTTTATGAAAATCGGGGATTTTCTCAGGCTCCTCATCCATGAAATAAATGTAAACAGACGGAAAACCGGGTTGCTTAGACATCTCAGCAAGGTCTGCAGCGGCATGTTGGCAATGGTCACATCCAGGAACAAATAAACATAGGATTTTCTTCCCGCTATCGATCTTTACATTTTTGCCATCGAACAAATTATAGCTGGCAAATTTTGATTTAACCGGTGCAGGACCCGTTTCTTTTTTTACTGTATCCTGTACAACTTTTGAGGTGGTATCTTTTATTTCTGAGGATGGATTCATGGCAGCGACTGAAGCGGTGTCTTCTAACACTTCTTCAACCTGCTCCTCTTCCAAAACCACAGCTGTTTCCTGATCGGCATTGGCCATTTCTTTTTCGCAAGGACAGAAAGGAAACAGCATAAACATGAGTAGTGAACAAAGAAGGCCTATCACCATTAGAACTGAAAAACGATTTTCCCCTCTGGGTTTATCTGAAACGTTCATATAGATGTAACCCAGAATTCCAAGTGTAAGCAAGTTCTTGATGAATGCCTCGAGAGGAGTCATTGGAATGAGTTGTCCGAAACACCCGCAATTACCATTCATAGCCCCATGCTTCACCATTTCAATGGTGAGATGGATACAGAATAACACTAATAGCAATATGGTGGATGGCAACACAATCCGCTTGAGGAAATGTGGCTGAATGATAGCCACACCAAGAGCTAGTTCCAAAGCGATCAGCAAACGGGCAAAATAATAAGCGTTGCACCATGACATTAACCCAAGGTCGACGAGCTGCTTTTCGAAGGCCCAAAGTGGAAACATTTTTGCAATGGCAGAAAAAACAAACAGAGCGGCCACCAGAAACCGGAGGGCCGAAACGATTTTAGACTTATCCATGATAAAAGGCTTTTGAGAAATTCAATTGATAAACAAACGTATTAGCTAGCAGAAGAAATCCGCTCCTCTTCGCATCTGATCAGGGCGAACACCGAATAGTTGATGATATCGTAGTAATTAGCATCGATGCCTTCTGAGATGATGGTGTTCCCGTCGTTGTCCTCGATCTGTTTCACACGAAGGAGTTTCACCAAGATCAAATCAGTAATCGAACTCACCCGCATTTTCCTCCAGGCCTCGCCATAATCATGATTCTTGTCCTCCATCAATGATTTGGAAGCTTGAATCTGCTTGTCGAAATAAACGGATGCCTCCTCCAGAGTCAAGTCGGCATCTGCCATAGATACGCCCAATTCGTGTTGGATGAGGGCGATAACGGCATAGTTCAAAATCCCCTTGAATTCATCAGGAATACCCTCTCCTATTTTTTGGACGCCTTTCTGCTGAATGCTTCGAATTCGTTGAGCCTTGATCATCATTTGGTCTGTTATGGATTCGAGCCGGAGAATCCTCCATGCACTTCCATAGTCCTTCATTTTGGCAGTGAATATATATTTGCAATCTGCAACGACCTTGTCATATTGGGCCGAGGTAAGGCTAGGCTTGGTTTCCATTAACACGTTTGTTTCCATTGATTTTGATTATGATTGGCCAAAAGACCCGCAAATTTTGTTTAAAGAAAATGTATTTTAGATGAACTTGAAAGCACAACCAGATCCCGTTTTCAACATTCCCAAGCTAATTAACGTGCGAGGCAGGCTTTTAGACTTGTCTGAACCTCGGGTGATGGGCATTTTGAATGTGACCACCGACTCCTTTTACGATGGAGGCAAATTTACCCATACCGAAGCAATTTTGAGGCAGGCCAGCAAGTTGATTCGAGGGGGCGCGGATATGGTTGACATAGGAGGTCAATCGACCCGCCCAGGGGCCAAGTATGTATCCGAAAAGACCGAATTGCGTAGGGTTTTGCCCGCGGTGAAGTCGATCCTCGACAAATTCCCTGAGGTGATTTTATCGGTAGACACCTGGTACTCAGAGGTGGCTGGACGATGTGTGGAAGCAGGAGCCGCGATGGTGAACGATGTATCAGCTGGAAGGGTTGACTCGAACATGTATCACACGGTAGCCCAATTGAAAGTGCCGTATGTTTTGATGCACATGAAGGGCATGCCCGGCACCATGCAGGCTAATCCGCGTTACCGGGATGTGACCAAAGCGGTTGTTGCGTTCTTAATCAAGGAGGTGGCTCGTTTGCGGAAGATTGGGGTTATGGATGTTTTGGTGGATCCTGGCTTTGGATTCGGGAAAACCATCGATCACAACTTCCAACTTTTGAAAAACCTAGATCAACTCAAATTAACAGGATGTCCCATTTTGGCCGGTTTATCCAGAAAATCAATGATTTGCAAGACATTGGATATCAAATCAAAAGATGCACTTAACGGAACAACTGCATTAAATATGATAGCCCTGATGAATGGGGCCTCCATATTAAGGGTACACGATGCAATGGAGGCCAGGGAAACAATAAGGCTTTATTCGAAAATGCTCTGAATCAATAATAATTTGAGCCACTTGCGTGTTAGAACGTCTCGTTATTTATTTTAGCGCACGGTAATTTTATCTGCCGCAAATCAAGAAATTAGCAAAAAAAATCAAATGAAAATCAACCGCACTAAACTAACTGGTTTTTTCCTAGCAGCCTCATCGCTTATCGTGGGCATTTCTATGGTAAATAGTGACAATGGAATTGCAGGAAGAGTTGGCTCACCCGGCGAAACCACTTGCAATACCAGTGGCTGTCATGTTGGCAATTCTTTGAATGCTGCCGGTGGCTCCATAACTATCTCCGCACCAACACTAACCAATTGGCAATATTTTCCAGGCGCAGTATATCCAATTAGTGTGACGATAGCCCGTGCAGGATGCCCTATATTCGGAGTTGGCTTTGAAGCACTCCGTTCAACAGGTGCCAATGCCGGAACATTAACGGCTGGAGTGGGGACAACTTTAAAGACCGCCACTATCCTTGGAAACTCCCGCACCAATATCGTTCATACGCTTAACGGCGGCACATCATCTACAGGTAGCAAGACTTTCACATTTAACTGGACCGCTCCTGCTGCGGGAACAGGTACGGTCACCTTTTATGCAGCGGGCAACGCCACGAATGGTAGCGGAACTACCTCAGGTGATTTTATTTACACAACTTCTCAAATCGTTTCAGAATCTGCTACGGGTATCGAAGAAGGTAATTTGGTTGCTTCATCCATCGCTATTCATCCAAACCCGGTTATGGAAAATATCAACCTTTCATTCCAAATGAAATCGAATGAAGAAGTGACCATTCGAATCCTATCATTGGAAGGTAAATTGGTTGAAACAGTTGTTCAAGAAAAGCTACAATCAGGAAAGCACAATTTGGTGATACCAGCCCCAAGCGAAAAAGGAGTTTACCTTTTGGAAATAGATCACAACACGGGAACGGCTACACGCAAAATCGTTGTTCTGTAACAACGGCTTGATAATGCTTTAAATATCGACCTTTCGGAATAGCAAAGGGTCGATATTTCCTAAAGAGGTGGATTGAATCTGCTCCTTGGTTGCCAAGTTTTTCAAATTTCGTGCAATCACCTTTAAGCGGTAAGGAACGAATTTCTTAACCAATAAACTCAATGTACCACCAGACTTGGATGTATCATTGGTGGTTATTGCTTCGTGCCTATTCCATGTAGTGGCATAATCGCTCTGCTGAGGTGCAGACTGAAACACCTCCTTTTGAGCCACTTTCTTGGCAATAAACCTTAAGGTCAATGGCCGATTGTTTACAAGCATCACCCTCGAATTAACCTTCTTGGGATCTGCAACATCGTACCATTCTTGTTGCTCGCCATCCGAGACATCAGCTGATACTAACATCTGCACAATTTCAAAACCGTTTTCTTCAGAAAAAACACGATAGATGAGCTCTGGACTAAATTGATAAAAGCCATGACCCATTTGATTGTTGGCAGGTGTTATGCCTACAAAGTGGCCACCAACCTTGATGGCATTCATGCATGATTTTACAGCAATAGGGTAATTGAAAACATGCTCAATGGTGCCACCATCCACAATACAGCTGAATTTTTGATTCATGGTTTCTGGCATAGGCTTATTTAAATCGTGAATTATAGTGGCCTGTTCGTAATCTGAATAATCAATGCTTTCCACCTGGTTTGCCCCTAGCATCTCAAAAAACGGCTCAGAATATTTGTCCTTAAACACCACCTGCGAACTTGATTTGGAGGCGTTCCTATATTTCGCTTCACAGGATTCGAGATCCGACTTATCAGCATAAAGTACTAGTCGGCCCAGCATGGCTATTGATGAAAAATCAACGCCTTTGGTTTTGGCGTGAAACAAAAAGGTTACGTCTTGTTTGGTAATGCCCATAGCTTTCCCATTATGAGGGGCTAAAGTAAAAAGAATAAGAAAACGTGGGATGTATTAAAAGCGGTTAAGCTGTAACCGTAGCCGGAGCGTATTCCGGAACCATATACTGCAGATTGCTAATGATGCAGTCGCGGTCTGAGTTTGCCAGACATTCGTAAAGGCCTGAAATGCCCTTTTGTAGCGATTCTAATTCCAAGCCTAAAACCATGGCGATAAATATTTTCGGATGGTGGGTTTGGATGGTATTTTCAGAATCAGCCAACAATTCCTCATACAATTTCTCGCCTGGCCTAAGTCCTGTGAATACAATTGGCACATCCTTACCCGGCTCCAAACCACTCAAAAGGATCATCCGATTGGCTAAATCCAATATTTTAATTGGTTTTCCCATATCGAAAACATAAACTTCTCCTCCTTTACCCATAGAAGCGGCTTCAAGAACCAGCTGGCAGGCTTCGGGGATGGTCATGAAAAACCGAGTTATTTCAGGATGGGTGATGGTGATTGGACTTCGCAAACTGATCAGTTTTTGGAATCTGGGTATTACCGAACCGTTTGAGCCCATGACATTGCCAAAGCGGGTGGTGACAAAGGTGGTATCTGAAAAACGATTTAGCGACTGCACGTACATTTCGGCAAGTCGCTTAGAAGCTCCCATTACACTGGTGGGATTAACGGCCTTGTCGGTAGAGATGAACACGAACCTGGAAACGCGGTATTCATGAGATAGGTCTGCCAGTAAGCGTGTTCCCATAACGTTGGTCAACACCGCTTCCGCGGGATTCAATTCAACCAATGGCACATGCTTGTATGCCGCGGCATGGAATACGACCTCAGGACTGAAAGATTCGAAAATGTGCCGCATCCGTTTTTCGTTGCGGATGTTGGCCAAAACGAATTCAATGGGTATGTTGATTCCTTTGTCTTGGAATTCCAGTTGCAAGTCGTGCAAAGCGGTTTCAGCGGCATCCAAAAGGATGAGTTTGGATGGACCGAACTCGGCAACTTGCCGGGCAATTTCAGAGCCGATGGATCCAGCTGAGCCCGTCACGAGCACTGTTTTACCTTTCAGATAACTGCTTATCTTCCAAAAATCCAACTTGATTGGATCTCGCTCCAACAATTCTTCGATGTTTAACGTCCGGATTTGGGAAGCACTAATATTTCCATTCAGCCATTGCGATGCATTCGGTATTCGCAGAACCTTTTTTTTAGCGGCCAAAGCAAGATCAACCACTTTTTGAAGCCTTTCTTTGGAAATTTCCTTGTCCGAAATAAAAACGCACTGCACATCTGACCTGGTCAACAGATATTGTAAATCGGAAAGTCCATTATAAACTCGGGTACCGGCAATGGACTTGCCATACATACCACGTTCATCATCAATAAAACCAACAACCCGATAGCCAAGAGTTGGGTCGTAGTTCAAAGCCCTAGCGGCAACAATAGCAGACTCAGTTACACCAAATACCAAGGAGCCCTTTCCCGGCTTTGCAGATAACTGAGCACGGTATCCCCAAATATACTTGACTACAATCCTGGATGAGGTAAGGGCCAAGATGTTCAAGCACAAATCCATAATCAAAACACTGAATGGCACAAGCAGAACACCTCCAGATTGGTAGAAGAACACATTCGCGAGCCCGAAAACGGTAGTTCCAGCAAAAGCAACCATGCTCATCTTAACAATATCAACTACAGCGGTGTGACGTACCGAGCCCATGAATGATTTGAAAAGGACCATACAACAGACCCTTATAAAGATCAGCAGCTCTAAGTTTAAGATGATTTGATTCGTTATACCTTCAGGTAAAACGAAATTAAAGCGCAATAAATACGCCAACAACAGCGAACCTACGGCAATGAGTATATCGCCGAAAAGGATAATGATACGGGGTGTATTTAGTGATTGGGTAAACAATTCAAATTAGATTAAGTAGAGCGAAAGTAGTTACGCACCATTCGATACAGGGTTACACCCAATATAAGTTTTAAAGAGCCGGTTGTCAATTAAAACTGTTGAATAACAGCACATTGTAGTCATAATTGTACAGACATCAATTAGTTTTGTAGCTAAAGTTTTTCAAAACGGCTTTATTGACCTCTTCAATGGATTTTCCTTCCACAAATAATTGGCTCCAAATTTCAACCATGCCCAAAAGTGCCTTGTGATAGGGATCCATCTCATTGAAAAAACTACCCAGACCAGTTTTATCCAAACCTAAGTTACATGCCAAAAAGCCTCCTGCAAAAAATGAATGATCCAAATTCAACATATGCAGTCCCTGAACTGGAAATCCTTTCTTAACACCAAATGCGATTTGATCGGGCAAGTACTTGGATGCAACCAAGCGCACAAGATGCTTGCCGGATTGAAAAGGGTGTTTCAAGCTAGAGAAATTGTTAACGATGGATACCTTGTGCCTATGAGGAAGATTCATCGCAAACCGTACAACCCGCTCATCCAAGAATGGAAAACGCGATTCGATAGAATGCATCATTCCCATGCGATCATTGCGCCATAACAACGACAACAAATGGGATTTCATCATCACAGCCGTTTGCAAGTGCTTTACCCGGTCCTTTCCAGATAAAAAAGCGTATGCTCCTTCGTCATCCGATTCCATCCAACTGTTAAACTTACCTTCGGATGCATGGCGAAGCGCAAGTTGCAAATCTGCGCCATAGCTTTTCTTTTCCTTGAATCGTTTCAATATTGGCAATGTCGAATACAACATATCCAACAATCGATATGGAAAGGATAAAACTGACTCGACTCTTCCATCCACCAAATGCGGATAACCTACAAATAGCTCATCAGCCCCTTCACCGGTAAGAACAGCTTTGGTAGACATTTGGCGAGCTAATCCAGCAAGGCCAGCCAACGGAATGGCATTGAAATGCACCACCAAAGGTGATTCATAATGCCAGGTAGTAGTAACCAAATCAGATATGCATTGACGATCCCGATAAGTAGCCATTAATAAATTGGAACCAATAGACTTTGCACTCAACCTTGCATGATGCGCTTCCGACTGTTGGCCATCGACATCGGAACTGAATAGTTTGATATTCGGATTTGAGCCTTTGCCGTAATAACTAATCAATCCGGAATCAACGCCACCGCTCATAAAAGAACCTGCCGGAATATCCCCCATCCCCATATCATTCACCGCCTGACACAATAAGCGATCTAATTGGTAAACCAAATCAGATCGCTTCATGCGATCCAATTCACGATAGGTTGATTCATTCACATAATCAGTGATTGAAAAATAACGGCACAATTCGGCTTTGCCATTATAGAACCTCAAATAGTATCCAGGAGGAACTTGAAAAACATTATCCCACGCAGTTCCATGGCCATCACGTTCCAGGCCTCCCAACATGGAATAAAGTGCCTTGAAATTGTTCACTGAACGATTAGCAATTGCCAATAAGGATTTCAATTCAGATGAGAAAATCAATTCTTGATTGTTGGTTATTGTATAAAAAAGCGGTTTTATACCGAAGCGGTCGCGAACCAAATAGGTCTCACCTGTTGAAGTATTGTGCCAACAAAAGGCGTACATACCTCTCAACAATTGCATTGTGGATTCCAGTCCTGAAACTGAAAGCGAATGAAACAGCACCTCCGTATCTGAATGGGATACATAAGGTTTTTCAGGCAACAGTGTTTTGATATCCTTATAGTTGTAAATCTCTCCGTTGTATGATAGAATGGAGTTTTCAGATACGAAAGGCTGAGCAGCAGCAGTGGAACCATCTAAGATGCTAAGTCGTACATGACCGATAGTTCCAAAGGGTGAATCGGCATATCCAAGACCATCAGGTCCACGATGCCGAATTAACTCGAGCATCTGTTTGACATCATCAATACGCGAACTAGTCGGTTGGTGGGATAATATCCCGGCAATTCCACACATATCTAAAAATGATTAAGAAGGTTTTACCTTCCAGTGAGCTGGCATTACTTTCGAAGAAGCACGAACCGTAAAAGGAAGAAAATGGTTAACAGCACAAGGAAATATACAGTCAAAAAAAGGCTATTGGTCAAATTCAAAAATAAAAATGTCAGAACCATCTGAAATAAGGCATATGCAATTGAAACGGATAATTGCGACTTAATAATACCAGGGGTGATGATTTGATACAAATGAAATCGATGGCTTTGTAAAATATTTTCTCGAATCCAAAGTCGATGTAGAATTGTGGTGAATGAATCCATAAAGAAAATGGATACCGGCAATAAAACCAAGAGCATAAATTGAAAACCAGGAATATCTGTGCGGTCTTCCAGAAGCATATTCACCAATCCACCAATCAGTAAATATGAAATGGATAAGCTTCCTACATCTCCGGAAAAAACTTTTGCTTTAGATCTTAAATTGTAGAAAAGAAATGAAAACAAACTGAAAACCAAAAAAACAAAAGGATATGAATGTCCATCCAAAGCAAAGCCATCATAAAACAACAAAGCCAAAACCGTCAATGCATATAGGCCCAAAATGCCATTGATACCGTCCATGAAGTTGAATACATTGATTAAATACGTGAAAAGCAAAATCAACAAACCAGTCCATAGC
>JBKDSL010000234.1:0-16079 GCA_046340555.1 Bacteroidota bacterium | reverse complement strand
GCAGCGTCTGGAATGAATTTACCTGTGGTACGGTTGGACGGCTTGAAATATGTTACAGCAACCCGATTCACATCGGCCGCGGTTACTTTCTCAATCATATCGCGTTGGTGGAAGAACAGTCTCCAATCGCCCTTGGCAATGTATTCCGAGAGTGTTAAACCCACACGCTCACTGTTGTTGTATGTTTGTTCGAAAAACTTAAGTGACTTGTTCTTTGCACGATCCACCTCGGCAGGAGTAACAGGATTATCTTTCAGGTTATCCATGATGTTCTGCATGGTATTCATCACTTCATCCAGTGATTTTTCCTTGAGCACATCGGCTGTGAAGTAGGCGTAACCTGGATCCTTGAGTTCAAATGCGAACCCGCCAACACTCGTAGCCAGCTTGGTTTCAACCAACGCTTTGTAGAGTCGGCCAGAAGGCTCGTTGGTGAGGATGTCGGTAAGCAAATCCACGGCTGGATAGTCGGGATGCGCACCTGCTGGCACGTGGTATCCCATAGCAGCCACTTGCACATCACCTACACGGCGCAACACCACATGGCGTTCGCCATCCTGGGTAGGTTCTACGGTATAGGTGGGCTGAAGCACACGGGTTGGTTTGGGGATGGAGCCGAAATACTCATTCACCAACTGCAATGTTTTGGCTTCATCGATTTTTCCGGTAACCATCAGAACCGCGTTATCGGGCTGGTAGAATTTTTTGTAGAAAGCTTGCAGGTTCTCGATAGGCACACGCTCGATATCTTCACGTGAACCAATGGTAGACTTTCCATAGTTATGCCAGAGGTAAGCAGTCGACATCACACGTTCCATCAACACACCACTTGGGTCGTTCTCGCCAGATTCAAACTCGTTGCGTACCACGGAGAATTCGCTTTCCAAATCCTTTTTGGCAATGAACGAGTTGATCATGCGATCAGCTTCCATGTCGAGCGCCCAACGCAAATTTTCTTCGGTAGCGTTAAACGTTTCAAAATAGTTGGTGCGGTCGAGCCAGGTAGTACCGTTAGGCCTTGCACCGTGGGCGGTGAGTTCCTGCGGAATATTCGGATGCCTGGGCGTGCCTTTGAAAACCATGTGCTCCAATAGGTGCGCCATACCACTTTCACCGTATCCTTCGTGACGTGAGCCCACCAGGTAGGTGATGTTAACGGTGATGGTGGACTTGGAAGGATCGGGGAACATAAGCACTTTCAAGCCATTTGCCAGTTGATATTCGGTGATACCTTCCACTGAAGTGATTTTAACCGGAGCGGCTGCCGGTTTCTTTTGGGCCGTAGTGGCTACAGGCGCCATCAGCAGCGCACAAAGGAGCAACCCGAGTAGGTTTTTCATGATTGAATGTTGTTTGGGTTTATGATTTGGTTGGATTTGGATATTCATCGAACTGGATTCCTTAGGATGTTTTCAAGCTAATTCAAGGGAATCGAATTATTATTAAACGTGTTTGAACCCACCGACCCTTTCAGATGATTTGAGGTGGGAACATGGCGAAATTATGAAACGAAGTTGAAAACTAGGCTACCCGTCGGTAAGTTGCTGCCGTCTTCAAAAACTACTCCTCCTTTTTAATCGTTACCCCAGAGGTATCTACACGGATTTCCATGATGGTGGATGATTTCTTGCCATTTTTTGCTGATGGATGAGAGGGCTCACAATTGGCGCATTGGAGTCCATCTGGACCGTTGGTCCAAACGCCTACCAGGTTGTATGTTTCCATATCCTCGTTGTATCCTTCCACTCGAAGCAAGTATTTGGCTGCGGATTCTGTTACCAGGATTGATTTGCCTTTGGGGACTTTCACGCCAATGCTCATTTTTTGAAACCTGAATTTTGCCTTGTCCTGCAAATCATAATTCGGTTCCAAAACCAAGGTGTCGCCAACCTGGGTCATCTTATAATTTACTTTGGAGCTGTTTTCCCTGGCTGATTCCAAATCACCGCCCCTAGAGGAACGTGTTTCTTCCAACTGAAAGGAATCACTTGGAGATGTCAATAATTCCCACTTCACTTTTCCGGCCTCAATGGAGTCCGAGAAAAAAGGCGTATGGATATGAATCACATCATCATCCCAAAAAAACTCTTCTCCATTTACCTCAGCCATAGCCACAACCAATGTGTCGGTTGCGGGCTGTCCGACAGGGATGGGATTGGTAACGGATGATTTCGACTTGAAATCACCTGCCGTAAAGATCGAAGCTGAGATCATGCAAACCAAACCTACCAAGAACAGAATCGAAAGCATCCACGGCATCGGCTTGAATGATTTCTTGATGCCAAAGATGAACTTGGTGGTTACATAGGTCAAAGCAAATGCAGGAACGCCGATTAGCAACATGACACCGATCATGAACAAGGTGGAATTGTTGCCTTCGAAAAACTCCACGCCGTTGATGTTCATCATGGAAACATATTCTGAACCGAATAATTTGGCAAACACGGCAGCGGTAACCGATAACAACAGAACCACCGATACAAACCACACGATCACAGCTATGAACTTGGCCACAATCTTGAAGAACCGTGTTAACAAAATTCCAAGCATGTCGAAGAACCCATTTATGCGTCCTTGCCACGTGCTGTTCTTGACCTCCGATTCTAACTTTGCATAACCCGCTGCGGCACTCTTGCTGATTTCACCGAACTCCTCCTCTGCATTCTTACGGATTTCTTTAAGATTTACAGGACGGCCGCGCATCTCTAATTTTTCGGCAGTGGTTTTGGCTTTAGGGATAATCAACAACAGTATAATATACAACAGTAAGCCAGATCCCCAGAAAATAAAGGCGATTGCAAATGCTGCGCGGAACAGAATCGGATTCACCCCGAAATAATGCCCCAAACCCGAACACACACCTCCTAAGATGCGCTCCTCGCCATCGCGATACAGCATCTTGTAAGATCTCGAGAAAGTGTTGGAGTTGGAATCGTCTTTCTGTTCCGACTGCTGTTGAAACGGATCGGTTATTTCCTCTGGGCGACCCATAGTATTGATGGCCGACTTCACATCGGCTGCAACCACTACTTCCCTCTTGGATGTTTGCAACGCATCCTTGAAAATCTCCGCGATGCGGGCTTCAATATCCGACATGATTTCATGCCGGCCTTCATTTAGTGGAATGCCGTTGGAAATGGATTCAAGATATTGTCGAAGTTCGGCATAGGCCTGTTCTTCGATATGAAATACAAAGCCGCCGATGTTTACTGAGATGTTCTTGTTCATGTATGTTTAATTTAAGAATGGTTGATAGTGTAGTTAACGGATGAAACCAAATCACGCCAAGTTGCTTCGAGTTCCTTCAAAAAAGCCTGACCTTGGTCGGTGATGGTGAAATATTTTCGGGGCGGGCCAGCGTTCGACTCCACCCAGATATAGGTGATGAGTCCGGCGTTTTTCAATCGTGTGAGTAACGGATATAAGGTTCCCTCCACAACCATCATTTGGGAATTGCGCAAGTGGGCGATGATATCGGAAGGGTATATCTGGCCTTTGGCAATGATGCTGAGGGTGCAGAACTCCAAGACTCCTTTCCGCATCTGGGCTTTTGTGTTTTCGAGATTTACCATGTTGATGTATTATACGATGCAAAGATATATCCTTTGCCTTGTACTATGCAATACATAGTACTATAATATTATTTATTTAATTGAATTTCAATGGTATAATTTTTTATGTAATGGGGTTACTGATGGTTTTGAAGAAAAAAGGAACTCGGATAAAGCGAATCAGACGGGTGGGCACGGATTTGTTTTTATTAGACAATCAAATCCGTGTGAATCCTTTGAAATCCGTTCAATCAGTGTTCCATTTTTGACTTATTACGTCTACGTTACCGTCCGATAGTTATCGGACTCCCGCCTCTGTTGAAAACCCAATCGCACATCCTTGTCAAGCGCCACTCCGAAACCTATCTTTACCTAAATCCATTCCCTCGAAATGAAGAAAATCATACTCATCATTCAATTGCTGATTTTGTCGGTTCCCACTTGGGCCCAATTGGAATACAAAGACGTGGCTCCCATTTTCTTCAACAGATGTGCATCATGTCATCATGATGGCGGTCCGGGCCACCACCCATTCACCAACTACACACAAACCGCAGCCTACGCAAGCTTGATTCAAAATGCATTGCAAACAGGTACCATGCCTCCATGGCCGCCGGATACGTCTTACTCCAGGTTTTTTGCCGAACGCATCATCACCGATTCCGAAAAAAACGCCATCATCAGTTGGATCAATTCCAATACACCTCCAGGCGATACCACCTTGGCGCCACCCGCACCCGTTTTTGGAAATTATCAGCTGCAAGGTGTTCCAAGTATGGAGCTGCAAATCCCAACCTTTACTAGCAACGCCACTAGCACCGATAGATATGAGTGTTTTTCTCTTCCTACCAACTTGACACAAGACCGCTATTTACGAGCATTCGAAATCGTACCTGGAAATCCAGCCATTGTACACCACGTTATCATCAATGTGGATTCTACCGGAAATACGAGTAATAATTTGTCCGGGAACTGTTTCAACCCTCCCGGAGATTACAGCATTGGCGGATATGCGCCTGGGGCACCTCCTACCGTAGCTCCAGGACAAGCCCCGCTTAAATTAGGCATGAGACTCAAGGCAGGATCGAAAATCGTTTTGCAAATACATTATCCCGCAGGAAGTGCCGGGCAACAAGACAGTACTAAGATTCGCATGTATTTTTATCCGGTTGGCACCACTGGCATCAGGCCCATTCAAGCTTCAACACCGCTACAGAACTGGAACTTGGCGATTCCTGCTAACTCCGTGACCCCATACACAGCTACCTTTCAAGCGCTGCCCTATCCCATTTCGGTTTTGGGTGCCTTTCCCCATTCGCACAAATTGTGCAAAAGCATCGTCAACTATGCTTGGCAGGGAACTGATACTGTAAAACTCATCAAGATCAATAATTGGGATTTCGAGTGGCAAGGGTATTATTTCTACCGCAGTTTGGTGAAAATTCCTGCCGGCTACCAATTGTTTTCTCGGCACGTTTACGACAACACCCTTTTGAATCCGAACAACCCCAATAATCCGCCACAACTAGTTACAGCAGGTTTATCCACCAGTGATGAGATGTTGTTTGATGGCTTTTTGTTCACGACCTATCAAGCAGGTGATGAGCTGATCGATATTGGTGTATTATTGGCCGGTGATTCGTTATTGGCCAATAGCACAGGCTTGCCACCTCCATCCACGGAAGTGCCCCAAAACTCGTATGCCTACCCCAACCCGTCAAGCGACGCGTTCAATATCCGACTTATGGGCGAAAACTGGGGTGGCTCATTATTGGAAATCAGTGATTTGTCGGGACGAAAATCGGAAGAAATCCTAGTTCCTGAACCTAGCGAAGGCAGTAGCTACGTTACTTGGCGAGTACCCGAAAATTCAAATTCTTCGGGAATCTATTTTTATAAGGCTATATCGAGAGATAACAAACTGGCCACTGGCAAGTTGATGGTTGTAAAAAGCCGTTAATAACTAAGCTTACGTCGTTGGGTAAACGGCATAATTCACCTTGCAAAATGGCTAAATTTGTGAGCTAGTATCCTGATGGGATGCTGCTTGCATAAATGTCAACATCCACCAATATCATTGCTCAGACTTACAAAACAGGTAAGGCTGACCGCATCCGCCAAAACGGCCATCAGCCTTGTGTGGTTTGGTTCACGGGCTTGTCGGGATCGGGCAAGAGCACTTTGGCCAATGCCGTAGAGCAGCTATTGGTAGCGGAAGGTATCCATACATATGTTTTGGACGGCGACAATATCCGTCACGGGCTCAACAGCAACCTCGACTTTAGCGAATCAGGACGCCACGAAAACATTCGTCGTATCGGCGAGGTGTCCAAATTGTTTGTCGATGCCGGAATAGTCATTCTCACCGCATTCATATCACCTTTCAAATCCGATCGCGCCATGGTACGATCGTTGGTTGAAGCTGATGAGTTCGTGGAAGTCTTCGTGGACTGTCCGATCGAAATCTGCGAACAGCGTGATGTGAAAGGTCTTTACAAAAAAGCCCGCGCAGGCGAGATACCCGACTTCACCGGCATCAGTTCACCATTTGAAAATCCTGAGCATCCCGAAATTACCATCCCAACGTCCGCTTTCACTATAGAGGACGCGGCTAAATTGATAACAAACCATGTATTAAAGCAGATCAAAACCGCTTTATGATACAATACAACATCAACCATTTGCGCATCCTGGAATCGGAGGCGATTTATGTGATTCGTGAAACGGCAGCACAGTTCGAAAAGCCGGCCCTGTTGTTTTCAGGAGGGAAAGATTCCATTGTAATGGTCCATCTTGCGCGCAAGGCGTTTTACCCTGCCAAGATCCCGTTTCCATTGGTTCACATCGACACGGGACACAACTTTCCTGAGACAATCGAGTTTCGCGATTGGCTTGTAGAGGACGCAGGCGCCCAATTGATAGTAGGTTCTGTGCAAGACAGTATCGACAGTGGACGGGCTACCGAAGAGAAGGGCATCAACGCCAGCCGTAACATGCTGCAAACCGTTACACTGCTCGACACCATTGAGCAGTACAAGTTTGACGCATGCATGGGCGGTGCCCGCCGCGATGAGGAAAAAGCACGCGCCAAAGAACGCTTCTTCTCGCACCGCGACGATTTCGGGCAATGGGATCCTAAAAACCAGCGTCCGGAATTGTGGAACCTGTTGAACGGCAAGAAACGTGTAGGAGAACACTTCCGTGTTTTCCCATTGAGCAATTGGACCGAGATGGATGTATGGATGTACATCGCACAAGAGAATTTGCGCATTCCGTCGATTTATTTTTCACACGATCGCGAATGCGTAATTCGTGATGGCGTGATACTGGCCACATCCGACTTCATCCCACTCAAGCCAACAGAAAAACCTGAAATGATGCATGTCCGCTACCGAACCGTAGGGGATATGACCTGCACTGGCGCTGTGATGTCGAATGCCAACACCATGGCAGAAATCATCAGCGAAGTAGCATCATCACGTGTTACCGAAAGAGGTACCCGTTCCGACGACAAGCGATCCGAAACAGCTATGGAAGACCGCAAGAAGCAAGGATATTTCTGATTCAACAAAATCGCAAAACAAAATCAAAGCCGTGTCCAAAACAGGAAGCAGTTATATGAATATGGAAATGCTGCGCTTCACCACAGCAGGCAGCGTTGATGATGGAAAAAGTACGCTCATTGGCCGACTATTGTACGATAGTAAGTCGATTTTCGCCGACCAGCTAGAGGCGGTTGAACGTACGAGCAAAATGAAAGGGTTTGAGCATGTGGACCTCGCACTGCTGACTGATGGCCTTCGTGCAGAACGGGAGCAGGGCATCACCATCGACGTGGCTTACCGTTACTTCGCCACGCCCAAACGGAAGTTTATCATTGCAGATACTCCAGGTCACATCCAATATACCCGCAACATGGTTACGGGGGCATCAACCGCCAACCTTGCACTCATATTGGTTGATGCACGCAAGGGAATAGTAGAGCAAACCAACAGGCATTCGTTCATCGCTTCACTGCTGCAAATCCCGCATATCATCGTTTGCATCAACAAAATGGATCTGGTGGATTACAACCAGGAGGTTTTTGAAAAGATTGTTGAAGAATTCCGTAAGCTTTCGCTGAAGCTCAATGTGAAAGACGTGCAATTCATCCCGATTAGCGCTTTGAATGGCGACAATGTGGTTGAAAAATCAACCAATATGAAATGGTATCAGGGAGCCACACTGATGTACTTGTTGGAGACGATTCACATCAGCAGCGACGAGAACCACATCGACTGCAGGTTTCCTGTGCAGTATGTGATCCGTCCGCAATCACAAGAGCACCACGACTTCCGTGGTTATGCAGGTCGCATTGCAGGTGGCGTGTTCAGACCTGGCGATACCGTCAAAGTCCTCCCTTCCGGCTTTACTGCTAAAATCAAAGAAATCCATTCACTCAAAAACCTCTCACTGAACGAAACCGTCACAGAAGCTTTTGCACCGATGTCGGTTACCATGACGCTGGATGCTGACGTAGATGTGTCTCGTGGTGATATGCTCGTTCGCGAAAACAACATGCCCGACTCGGAGCAGGATTTGGATATCATGGTATGTTGGATGAGTGAAAAACCGTTGACCATTGGAGGCAAGTATGCTTTGAAGCATACCACCCGAGATGTGCGCTGTGTGGTGAAAGACATTCGCTACAAAATCGACATCAACACGCTTCACCGGCACGAGTCGGAACAGAATATCGGCATGAATGACATTGGCCGCATACATATCCGTACCACTGCACCATTGTTCTTCGACAGCTATCGCAAAAACCGAATCACCGGAAGCGTGATTCTGATTGACGAAGGCACGAATGAAACCGTTGGCGCGGGCATGATTGTTTGATACAAAAACCCATTATGGCACAACCGAAACCTGTGGATAACCTGAATGAAGTGCAGTTGATGAAGACGGCTATTGCTGCGGCCTATGAAGCCGGCAAGGCCATCATGGAAGTTTATGAAAGCGGGGATTTTGACTCGGTGCTTAAGAGCGACCTCTCTCCTTTGACGCGCGCCGACCGTGTTTCGCACGACATCATATCCACCATGCTCGCACTAACTCGCATCCCGATGCTGAGTGAAGAAGACAGCGAGATGGATTATCATAAAAGAAAAGACTGGAACAGGTTCTGGATGGTGGATCCTTTGGATGGTACCAAAGAATTCCTGAACCGCAACGGCGAGTTCACGGTGAACATCGCATTGATTGAAGAAAACCGTCCGGTGATGGGAGTGATTCTGGTTCCTGGCACAAATACACTATATTTCGGCGGACTTCAAACTGGAAGCCATCGCATCGGGGATTTGAGTTTGGTTCAAGATGTGATGCACGATTTCGAATCGTTGTTATCAACAGCAAAAGCCTTACCACATCACCATAGCCGTTCCACTGTTACTGCCGTAGCGAGCCGTTCACATCTGAATACAGGCACCTCGTCATTCTTGGATTCCCTCAAGGAAACGCATGGGGAGATCGATGTCATTTCCAAGGGCAGCTCATTGAAATTATGCTTGGTGGCCGAAGGCGCGGCTGATGTTTATCCACGTATGGCGCCTACGATGGAATGGGATATAGCTGCTGGAGACGCCATTGCCACTGCTGCAGGATGCAGGGTGATTGAACATGCCACCGGCATGCCATTGCAATACAACAAAGAACAACTACTCAACCCGCATTTCGTTGTTTACGGAAACGGGTTCAATGAAGGATGATCCAGTCCATAAGGAAAAAGCTGTCGGGTAATAATCCATCCGTAGAAACCATCCGCGGCAGCGCCTCTAATTTCTTCTTACGCATTCTCGGCTTGGTTGCAGGCTATGCCTTCACCCTGATGGTCAGCCGACTTTTCGGAGCCAGTGTATTAGGAGCCCACACACTTTCCACAACGGTTTTGATGCTGTTTACCGTAGTTGGCCGCTTGGGAATGGATACCCATATCGTGAAAACATTCGCAGCTGACCGAATGAATGGCCGATGGGATCGCATACACGAAATCTACAAAAAAACCCTTCGTATCTCCATATGGATAGGCCTTGTATTAACGGCTATGCTCTATTTTTCATCTGGATGGATTGCCGAAACGATTTTCAAAAAACCACATGTGGAGCCTTTTCTCCAACTGATCTCATTCGCTATTCTGCCGATGATGTTGCGCTTCATCAACTCCGAATGCTATCGTGGATTCGGTATGAACAAGGAATACGCATACAGCCAAAATGTGGGATACTTCATTTATGCCACGGTCATATTGGGTGCGCTTTCACTCATATCCGAAAATGAATTTTTACCAAACATTGCTTTCGTGGTTAGTTTGGTAGTGCTTGCAGTTAGCAGCACTTGGATGGTAATGCGTAAAATCAGGAGCCATTCAGAATCCGCATCCAACGAGACCGGCTATGCCGAATGGATTCGAACCTCATCACCTATGATGATGGCGGGATCGCTATTGCTGATTTCGGGATGGATCAACACCCTGATATTGGGCGCTTATCGAGGAGAGGAAGAGTTAGGCGTATTTGCAGTGATTTTGAAAGTGACCAACTTTGGTAACTTCATCATCCTATCCGTTAACGGTTTTACCACGCCACGATTCGCACAGCTACACCATGCTGGCGATATGGAAGGATTGAAAAAACATGTGAGGCTTGCTTCTAAAATAATCTTCTGGGCATCGTTGCCTGTTTTTGCCTTCATGTTCATCTGCAACGATTGGTTGCTGCTATTGTTTGGTCCTGCGTTTCTGATGGGCTCACAAGCCATGCTGGTTTCCACCGCTGGCCGGTTGATTGGTGCGCTTACCGGGCCTACTGGCAATCTGTTGAACATGACAGGCCATCAAAACGCTTTCCGAAACATCATGATTGTTACTACGGCCATCAATATCATCTTATGCCTTATCCTGATTCCAAAATACGGAATCATGGGTTCAGCAATAGCTTCATCGCTTTTCATCGTCACCTATAACTTGGCTTGCGTTGTATATATTCGCATCAAACTTGGTCTGAATTCATTTTATATCCCTTTTATTTCCTGAATGGACCGCAACCAATACCTGATCATCGGAGGCAGCACCAAATGCGGCACCACTTCGCTCTTCAATTATTTCGAGTTCCATCCGGGAGTTTGTGCATGCTCGATGAAGGAGTCGCGATACTTCCTGGAACCTGAATACAAGCTGGTGGCGCAAAAGCGCGACCATTCGGGAATAAAGAACTTCAACGAACTATTCGCGAACAGCAAACCCGAAAAAGTGCATGTGGAAGCCACGCCCGACTATCTTTACTCGGAGCATGCCCTTGGTCGGATAGCCCATGAGCTTCCAAATGCCAAGATGGTTTTCATTCTGCGTAAACCAAAGGGCCGATTGGAATCTTGGTACAAATACGCGCGACAACTCGGACTGATTGATGAACGCACGACAATTGAAGCTTTCATAAAAATGCAACAGGGACTTACAGACCCTCCCCAGCATCTGCGTTCCTTGGAGCAGGGCTGTTACTCGAAATACTTGGAACGTGCCTATGCTTTGTTGGGAAAAGATCGTGTAATGGTGTGCTTTTACGAAGACTTGGACAAAGATCCGGAGAACCTTTGCAAAAGGGTTGCAGCATTTGCAGGATTAAATCCTGCGTATTTTTCAGGGTTTGAATTCAAAGTCTTTAACAAATCTGCGGCTTCAAAAGCCACGCTTCCCGCACGGATGTTCAGGAGCTTCAAGCGACTGGTAAAGCCGTTGAAACAGCAGCTTCCGAAAGGCATCCGCAAAAAACTTAAATTGGCATCCCATAGGATTGAAAGCGGCTTGGATAGTTCATCCACATCTTACCAGAAAACACAACAAGTGGACGAAGTAACAGCATCTTTCATTGAACAATACTATTCGGCAGAAGCCGGAAAAATAAAGTCCCTGACAGGACTTGTGCCACCTTGGTAAAAAGACATGAAGTTCCGACTCACTTGGGCCATATATTTCCTGTTTCTCTTCGTCCCATTCGAAGTGATTCTACTAAAGTATCTTCCCGTTTCGGATCGTATTTACGGTTTTTTACTCTTTGGTGTTGAAATTTTCATTTACGCACTTGCGGGAATTGTCCTTTTCCGATTTCTGTCGTCGCGCAAGCTGCCCATCGGTACGCCAATAGACAAACCGCTTTGGATATTCATTGGCTACTCAATGGTGATTACAATCATCAACCAAGCACCGATGTTGCAGTCTTTTATGGGTCTTCGCGTCTTGCTACGCTACGTACCCTTATTCTACGTATTGTGTTTCGTACAGACAAGCTCTAATTTCCCTAGAACCATTTTCAGGGGAATGTTAGCGATTATCGGAACACAAACGATTATTACCATTTGGCAGCACTATTTTGGATTGAACCAAATCTGGTATCCTCGAGCAACAGAATTGGAAATTGGTGGGAAACAGTTTTCATTCAAATTGCTGAATACCACTTTCAGTGGAGGAAGGGAAATGGGAGTGGGTATCGGTACATTCGGCGATTCGGTCTTTCTAGCATTGTTTTTAGTTATAGCCTTCGCCGTTTTGATTGCGGCTTTGCAAAAAGGTAATTTGGAAAGCAAGCAACAGCGTTGGATGGTATTCGCATTAACAGGATTATCCCTCGCATCGTTGTTCTTCACTTATTCAAGAGGATCTGTTTTGCTGGCATTAGCTGCCATCCCCCTTATACTGTTTTTTTCAGGTGGAAGGAAAAAGCTGCTGATTTATCTTACTGTCGGCATAATCGCTTTGTCACCGGTAATCTTGTTTGGCATCGTTGGCAATGCAAGCAAGAGTCCCGGCTATATTAATCCGAAGATCAAATACACCGACCCCATCTCCAATATTTTCGCCGTATTCACCAGCAGTTATGTGGAGAACACCATGCAATTCTCCAGGGGTGCCATTCTCACAGAAATTGGCGGCGAACTGGTATCGTCGTTCAAGCTTTTGGGATACAGTCCGGCACAAGAATTCGCCTTAGAGAAAGCGGCAACAAAGCTCTTCGGATCCAATATGCCCATCAACAACCTACCTATCATCAATGATGTTTATTGGGTTGCATTCATCATTTATTACGGCATTTTCGGACTGGCCATTTTCTGGTTCATATTATTTAAACTATTCAAAGGGTCGCTTTTTGTATATCGGAATACTCCCGATCCGTATTTACGGATATTCGCTTTGGCTTTTTTGGCCATTGTCATACTCGCCATACCCTACTCATTCATCCTGCGTACATTTGTTTTCAGGGCCTGGGGTTTCTACTTTTGGATGATTGCAGGATTGGTGTTCGCCGAATGGCGCAGATTGAAAGCATTGGAAAAACAAGGATTACCACTCACAGGTGAAAGCACTACTGGTTCATAAGTTCTGGAAGAAAGTCGGTGGGGCTGAGGTGTATTTTCAAGACACTGCCCGAATCCTGAGAGACCAAGGTCACGAGGTGCACATCTATACCACGGCATTTGATGCCGAAGGGGCGATGGATGTTTTCCAAGCAGACGATAAGACGCATTTCGGCAAATCATTCGATTATCTGCAAGGCGGCATATTTAAGCGCATCAGCAACATTCCTAAAATCATTTACTCCAAGGAAAACAAGGAGGAATTCCGGCAATTGCTACGCAAGATCAAGCCGGATGTGGTTCACGTCTTCGCCATCTATGTGACAATCACCCCCAGTATTTTGGATGCTTGTAGGGAGGAAGGTATTCCCGTCGTAATGTCTTGCAACGATTATAAACATATTTGTCCGAATTACCGGCTGTTCCACCATGGTAAGATTTGCGAAGATTGCAAAGGGGGGAAATTTTACAATGCCCTATTGAACAATTGCTGCAAACATTCATTGGCTGTAAGTGCCATCAGTGCAGTGGAGGCATATGTGCATGACCGTAAGAACATTTGGAAAGGAAACGTACACACGTTTCTGTTCGAGAGCAAATTCATGTTGAATAAAACGGAGGAGTTCTGGGGAGCAGGCAAAGCCCGTTTGAAATTCCTGGGTAAGCCTTTCAATGCCTCCAGATGGAATGCTTCCTTTCTCGATGAAGGATACCTTTTGTATCTCGGAAGGCTATCCGATGAAAAGGGCGTCGATATTTTGTTGCATGCCATGAAGCAAGTTCCAGAAGCCAGATTGGTTATTGCGGGAGATGGTGGTTTCCGACCTGAATTGGAGTCATTGGCTGCCTCGGAGCAAATCAATAATGTGGAGTTCGTGGGTTCGAAATCCGGGGCTGAGCTTGAAAAACTGTTCAGTGGAAGTAGGTTCGTAGTAGTGCCAAGTATTTGGCATGAGAACTTCCCTTATGTGATGATGGAAGCTTTTGCGCGTGGCAAAGCCGTAGTAGGTTCCGATAAGGGAGGGATTCCAGAATACATAGAAGAGGGGGTTACCGGCCATGTTTATCCTTCAAACGATCCTGAAAAACTGGCTTCATGCATCCGTAACCTCTGGTCAGACCCTGCGCTAGCCATGCAAATGGGGCGAAATGCCAAGGATTATGCGGATAAACTATTTACGGATAGCGCTTTCTACAATCGGTTGTTGGCAATTTACCAAGATGCCATGGGTGTCTAATCTTGACAATCCGTATTTTTAACCCTAAACCAAGCCGAATGGCTTTTAATTTTCAGATATGATTGCACAGCTCAACCGTGAATACATCAAAGCCTTCCCAAAGAAAATTCTTTCCAGGTTATATTCCTATTTTTTCATCGAAGGCCGTCCTGCCACTACCAAAGGCCGCTGGTTTAACCCTATTACCTTGGCCTTCCTTCGAAATGCATCCAAGGCCAAGGCCATAACCGAATCTGAATCTCCCTTGTTTATCACTGGTACTGGAAGAAGCGGTTCCACTATTTTGGGCATGGTGTTGTCTACACACAACGACGTCCTATTTTTGAATGAACCTAAAGCCATGTGGTTTCTAGCCAACCCTGCCGATGATATCATCGGTAGTTATGCGGGCCAAGAGGGCCGATACCTGATGTATGGAAAGGACCTGGTTGATGGTTGTGCCCAACAAGTAAAGGGTGTTTATTCACGAGCACTTAAATTTACCGGTACATGCAAAATAGTGGATAAGTATCCTGAGATGTTGTTTCGCACAGATTACCTATGCGAGATGTTCTCAAAGCCGCGTTTCATTTTTCTGAGCCGCAATGCTGCCGACACCATAGCATCCACCACAAATTGGACAGTTAAACATCGTATCGAGGAATCCAAGGAAGATTGGTGGGGTGTTGATGGTAGGAAATGGAAACTGCTCGTAGAACAGGTGGTACCTCAAGATGAAGACTTATCCAATCATGTAGAAATCGTAAGAGGACTCACCTCCGAAAGCGACAAGGCAGCCGTTGAGTGGATAGTTTCCATGAACCACGGACTAAAGCAGATTTTGAAATATCCGGATTTCGTTCTACGCATCCGTTACGAGGATCTATGTGATAACAGCAATCACGAGCTGAAGCGTATTTGTGATTTCGCAGGATTACCTGTCGATGAAAAGATGTTAGCTTATGGCCGCCAAACCATCAAAAAGCAAAACGTCCACCACCATCCCAAAGTGCATCCGGTTTTGGCAGAAGCCATTCGAAAGGTTTCTCATCGCCTTGGCTACGGCTCAACACCCGAGCTTATCAGTGTGATGGAATAAGGAGGCAGATCGCCCGCTGTCGCGGATTTGATTTTCCTTTTTTCCACATCAGTAGATGAAGCCACTTGGGTAGCGGGCTTGGAAATCATCTGAATCCAACTTCCTCCTTTGGGTAACACATCAGATACATCGATTCGGACAGATTTTTCAGAGAGATTCACTACCAACAGCCTTTCGCCTTTTGAACCTGTGCAGGATATGCCAATCAACGCAGGATATGCGTGTCCTCTTGCACCCTTTATGGATTCTACGCCATCAAAACGAAGCTGAGAGTAGTTGGTGGCGTCCTTGAATGCTTTTCCAGCCATCGATAAAGTGTTTCCTGCAGCTGATAAACCAAGCTCACGGGTAGGTTTTTGTTTTACCGCTTTGTTGAAGCCTTGATCGGAGTTGAATATGGCGCCGAACTGCGCTGATGATGACAGGTTGTGATAACAGGAAAGCTCTACCAGATCGCTTTCGAGCATCAATAACGTTTGCGTAACGGCATACAAGCCGTGCAGCCAAGTTCCAGCCATCACGCCTTCACGTTCGAAAAGGTTATACTCGGTAATCCATGCTTTCATGCCCGAGGGCAGCAGTTGCAAATCATAGGCTTTGGCGTTTTCCCATCTACTGAAGGGTATGCCCAAAGCCAAAGGTGGAGAAGTGCCCCGGTCGAATATGGCTTGGTACTCCAAAGGCTCTTTATCCTCATCCCCTGAGATGTCACCGGGTCCGCGTAAATAATTCAGCGCATTGCCGCCATAGGTGTGAAAAGTCATCGCATCAGCGCCACGAATGGCTCCGAGCACCTCGCGGTTCCAATTCACCGCACGACTTACA
>JBKDSL010000233.1:0-1664 GCA_046340555.1 Bacteroidota bacterium | reverse complement strand
CTTCAAAGGCCTAATTTACTACCTTTGCAGCCCGTAAAAACCGTTTTAGAAATGAAAATCCTGGTTTGTATAAGTAACGTTCCCGACACCACTTCCAAAATCAATTTTACGCCCGATAACAAGGAGTTTGTTTCCGCGGGGCTGCAATATATCATAAACCCATATGATGAAATTGCGCTCACTCGTGCCTTGGAGCTTACCGAGGCATCTGGCGGCTCGGTGACAGTGGTTAATGTGGGTGATTCCTCTACTGAGCCTACCATTCGGAAGGCCTTGGCCATAGGTGCAAATGATGCGATTCGAGTAAATGCTGCACCACGCGATGCCTGGTTCGTAGCTTCACAGATAGCCAATATTGCCAAGTCCGGAAACTATGATTTGGTACTGACCGGTAGGGAGTCAATCGACTATAATGGTTCACAGGTAGCCGCCATGCTTGGTGAGTTATTGGGAATGCCTTCAGTTTCAATATGCAAATCGTTGAGCATTAGCGATGGTAAAGCCGTTTTAGAAAGGGAAATAGAAGGAGGTATAGAAGTGATTCATTGTCCGCTTCCTGTTGTTGTAAGTGCCACTGAAGGGATGGCGGAACCCCGCATTCCCAACATGCGTGGCATCATGTCAGCCCGAACAAAACCCTTGCTGGTAGTAGAGCCTTCTGATATTCAGGCATTTACTTCGGTGCTCGGTTACGACAAACCTGCTCCCCGGAGCCAAGTGAGACTTGTTGAATCCGACCAAACCGATCAACTAGTTGATATGTTACATGCTGTAGCTAAGGTTATTTGATAACACTATAAAATTCCAAGCAAATGTCTGTTCTGGTATATTGCGAAAACGCTTCTGGGAGCTTCAAGAAATCCACCTATGAGGTATTGTCTTATGGAGCTTCCATTGCTGATATGTTAGGCACCAACATGGTTGCCATTTCCATCGGAAACGTTGCCATTGATTCCCTTTCTGAATTATCCAAATATGGAGCTCAGAAGGTGCTTCATGTTTCTGGTGAAAAGCTTAAGAGCTTTGTAAATACCGCCTACGGGCATATAATCAGCTCCGCAGCTAAATCCGAAGAAGCTTCCGTTGTGGTTATGGCTGCTTCATTTTCCGGAAAAGGACTTGCACCTCGTGTTGCGGTAAGACTCTCTGCGGGCTTGGTTGATGGGGCTGTTTCCTTGCCAGATACAACCAATGGCTTTGTGGTGCGGAAAAATGCCTTCTCTGGAAAAGCCTTTGCTGATGTGTCTGTTACCAGCCCCGTAAAGGTTATTACACTTGTGCCAAATTCCTATAAGGTTGTAGAGAAACAAGTAGATTTTGTTTCTGAGGAGTTTTCTCCCGCTGTTGCAGAAAACGATTTTGCTGAAATGGTACAAGAGATCGTAAAAGCTTCTGATAAGGTTTCTCTACCAGAAGCTGAGTTGGTGGTTTCGGCTGGTCGTGGTTTGAAAGGTCCAGAAAACTGGGGTATGGTGGAGGAGTTGGCAACCTTGTTGGGAGCAGCCACAGCCTGCAGTAAGCCCGTGTCTGATGCTCATTGGAGGCCGCATTCCGAACACGTTGGCCAAACCGGCATTGCAGTTAGCCCGAACCTGTATATTGCCATTGGTATTTCGGGAGCTATTCAGCATTTGGCAGGCGTTAGCGCCTCTAAAACGATTGTA
>JBKDSL010000232.1:0-3189 GCA_046340555.1 Bacteroidota bacterium | reverse complement strand
ATTGAAATGATGCCATACGATTACACCAAGGAGAATTATTCTGACAGCGGATATGTTTATGAGGGAGTGACAACCTACTACGGTGATTTGTTCTTGGGACGCTCTGGGTTTTTCAGCTTAGATGAGATGTTGGCGGAGTTTTCTGTTCGCCTGCAAAAACACATGGACAATCCTGGTCGAACCAATCATTCTGTAGCAGCATCTTCTTTCGATACTTGGTTGGATGGATATGTACAAGGGATTCCCGGACGAAAGGTTTCTATTTACGATGAAGGTTGTTTGATCGCTTGGGTTCTTGATTTCATGATTCGTAGTGCCACCCGAAACAAAAAAAGTTTGGATGATGTGATGCACATTTTATATCATGATGTTGCCTTAAAAGGATTAGGTTATTCGGGTGATGATTTCAAAAATATTTGCGAGTCGGTCGCGGAGCGATCTTTCAACGAATTTTTTGCTGAGATTGTTCATTCCCCCAACACATTGCTGATCCCATTAAGCGAGGCTGTTTCACTTGCAGGATTGGAAGTTGAAGTCAGCAACTCCGTGTGGCCACTTGAACGTGTTTTTGGTTTAAGAATTTCCAGTAATAAGGTAAGGAGCACTTATCCTGGGTCACCAGCCCATAATGCAGGACTTGTTTTAGATGATGAAATAATTTCGATCAACGGAAAGGTGGCTGCCGGGAACTTACACCAATTGATAGAATCTGAAATTAATGAAGGCAACAATCTTGTTTTGAAAGTTATCTCATTTGGAAAAGTCAGGGATTTGGTGCTGCATCCAGAACAACTAACTTGGTTTGATAGCTATCGCATCAAATCAGCCGAGTTGATTACACAGCAACAGCTCTTATTCAGGGAGTCTTGGTTAAGTCGGATTTGATGCAACTCAAGGCATTGCCACAGTAACCGAGATTTCAACCCGGGCATTTTTGGGTAGGCCCACAACAGCAACGGTTTCTCTAGCCGGGAAATGGTCGTTGAAGAATGATCCGTATGCTTCATTTACTGCGGCAAAGTCATCCATACTGATCAAGAAAATAGTGGTTTTTACAATGTGCTCGAACCCTGCGCCGGCTTCTTGCAGTAGGGCTTGAATGTTATGCATCACTTGTTTGGTCTCAGCTGCAATGGAATCTTGTATCATCTTGCCGGTTACCGGATCAAGTGCGATCATTCCAGAACAGAATATCAAGTTGCCAACCCTAACGGCTTGGCTGTATGGGCCGATAGGAGTAGGGACGGAGGCGGATCGTATGATGGTTTTCATGGTTTTTTCTTCAAATTTAGCTGTAATTATCTTTTCGCAGATGATATGCCATCTTAATCTTCTATACACTGATTACAAAGTACTCATCACATTAAACTAGTCATTTATTGTCACTTTTTGCTTGCCCAAAAAGTAAACAAAAAGGGCACCACGAAAACCAACCACTTGCTCGTCCTTGTCGCAAAAGGCTACACCCCTGGGCTGGCCGAGCTTGTGGTTCGCACTTTTCGTGGACAACCCTCCCGCATTTAAGATTCAATATTTATTTTTACTATAGCAATATCTTATATCGTCCCATGAAGTAGAGCTTAGCGCACTTCAGGGGTTCCATCGCAAATCGTCCATCGTAAATCGTCCATCTACAATCGTAAATTCACTTATCTTTGTAATGAAAGCAAGGACGTCCTGTCGCTCTTCGGGAAACCGGAGGGAGGAAAGTCCGGACAACTTAGGGCGCCACACTTCCTAACGGGAAGGTCTTCGATTGGAAACGGTTGGGGAACAGAAAGTGCCGCAGAAAACTATACCGCCTGTCGGCGTAAGTTGATAGGTAAGGGTGAAAACGTGAGGTAAGAGCTCACGGCGGATACAGCGATGTATTCCGAGGGTAAACCTTGTGGGTTGTAAGGCCATGTAAACGGTTTCTGGGAAACCAGAGGAGGCGGCCCGTCTCCAATGCCGCGGGTAGGCTGCTAGAGGTCATCAGTGATGATGGTCCCAGATAAATGACAGGAACGGTAGTCGAAAGGCTATCGGACAGAATCCGGCTTATAGTCCTTGCTTTTATTTTTTTACCTTGGAGGCATTATGAACGACCTACTGATTCGCATATCCAATAGTCACGACCGTATTTTCAAGGTCGTTATGATCCTGATAGCCATCTTCGGGATATCTTATCTTTTGCCGCATAAAGTGCGCTATAAATTCGAGGTTAAAAAGGGTAAGGCCTGGAACTACGAGGATTTGGTAGCCCCGATTGACTTCGCAGTAATGAAGCATCCGGACACCCTTAAGGCTGAGCGCGACAGGGTCATGCTATCTGTTCTGCCTGTGTTTGTTGTCGATTCCCAAATTTCAAATTCACTCGCCTCGGAACTTATAGCTCAATTGTCGGCTCGGAGTTTGGGTTCCGCAAATTCGAACGAATCGATTCAGAGATTAACTGATGCCATCTACGCCAAAGGAGTCTTAACTCCATCCAATGAATCCAGTGCCTCATTTTCTTTAGTTGTCAACAGGGAACTGTCTTCCGTAAGTGCTTCCGATTTTATCAATCCTACGGATGCCTCCCGGAATCTTTCCGTTGCATTAAGGAACAATTTGAGTAAAGAGATTTATGCAGCAATTACAATACCCGCTGCGTTACCGGGCAATATAAATTTTGATTCGAAACTCACATCGCAGATGCGCCAAGAGCGATTAGCGGAGATTCTTCCAACTTCCGGTGTGGTTCGACAAGGTGAGCTTATCATCTCTCGTGGACAACCTATTTCCAATGAGAAATATTTGATTTTGCAATCATTGAAAGAGGCCTCCGATTTTCGTGAGCCTGATTCTACAGTAGCTGCTTGGGTTTTTGTCAGCCAAATGATTTTAGTGGCGCTTGCCCTTTCGATGTTGATCGCCTTTTTGGCGAGACTCCGTAAAGATGTTTTTGCTGATAATCGTAAGCTAGGTCTTATTTTATCCTTGATCATACTAAATGTTTTTCTCTTTACTGGAATAATGAAAGCGCAATCGTTAAGTCATTACTTGGCGCCCATGTGCATCATGCCCATTATCCTACGGGTTTTTTTCGATACGCGATTGGCGCTTTTCGCACACATGGTTGCCTCTCTGGTCTTAGGTTTTGTAGCTCCTGGAGGATTTGAGTTTGTGTATATGCACGTGATAGCTGGCCTGGTGGCGATATTCAGC
>JBKDSL010000231.1:0-5031 GCA_046340555.1 Bacteroidota bacterium | reverse complement strand
GGTCATGGAAGTGATGGCCTTGATGAAAATGGGAGCCGCTTTTTTAGCTGCATCTTCGGCTGCACGGTTCAACGACTTCACAAACGCATCGGTTTGCTTTTGCATGCCCAAACTCTTCAGCGTTCGTTCCATGTCTTGAGCTTCCTTGGGGAATGGAATCTTGATAGCAGCGTTTTTATAGAAGCCGTCAACCTTAGAAGCCTTCGTGGATGAATTGTTGGATCCACGGGTCAAAGCCTCTTTAAGTCCACCAACGATTTTGTCATTCGACAATCCTTGTCCGAGATTCGGGTTTATGGTGTTTAGGGCGTTGTTGATGTTTATTTGTGCGCTAGTGGTGGATGCTGTAAATAGGCTTGTTACGATGCATAGGAAACAGAAAAAACGATTCGTTTTCATGGCTTTGGGGATTTTCATTGGACAAATATATCTGATTTGTAAGCCCTCTCATGCAATTCTTTTGCCAAAAGTCGTGTTCACGGAAAATATATTGCCGCATCTTTGCGGCATGAATGCGGAAATCATCACCATTGGCGACGAACTATTGATTGGACAGGTCATTGATACCAACAGCTCTTGGATGGCGCAACGCCTGAATGAGGCAGGTGTTCGAGTGGTACGAAAGCAAACCGTGGGAGATTTGCCTGAGCAGATGGCCGAGGTGATTAAAGCCGCTTTGAACCGTAGCGATATCGTGTTGCTGACCGGTGGCTTGGGACCAACCAAAGATGATAAGACTCGTGATGTATTGTGCGCAATTTACGACTGCGGGTTGGTGGTAGATGGGCAAACGCTTGCGCGGATGGAAGCTTATTTTACTGCAAGAAATCGCGTATTGATTGACACTAACCGCGACCAGTCCAATGTTCCCGATAAATGCACACCCATACCAAATCATCATGGTACCGCGCCTGGTATGTGGTTTGATGAAAACGGAAAGATCCTGGTATCAATGCCCGGAGTGCCTTATGAAATGAAGGCCATGATGGATGAGTTTGTGATTCCTAGATTACGAAATCAATTTGCATTACCAGAGGTGGTTCACCAGAACCTTACCACCATGGGTATTCCTGAATCGCATTTGTCGGATTTGCTAACCAAATGGGAATCGGAATTGCCCGCCCGTTATAAATTGGCTTATCTGCCTGCGCCCGGTATCGTGCGACTTCGATTGAGTTGCTACGATGCGGGAATGCATGACGCAAGCGCAATGACGGAGTTGATGGACGGACTTGCCAACTTGGTGCAGCCCTACCTTTTTTCCAGAGGAGATTCTACGCCCGAGCAAGCCATCGGTGAGATGCTGCGCATCCGAAACCAAACCATTTCGGTGGCTGAAAGTTGCACAGGTGGTTATGTATCGCATCTGATCACCACGGTGCCCGGCAGCTCCATTTGGTATATGGGCTCATCGGTTTCTTACGATAATGAAGTGAAATCTACTTTTTTAGGAGTGGATGCCAAAATCATCAGCACCAAGGGCGCGGTTAGCGAAGAAGTGGCCCGAGCCATGGCGGAAGGCATCCGTTCAAAATTAAAAACCACTTGGTCGATTGCTACCACCGGTGTGGCCGGTCCAGGTGGAGGAACCCCCGAAAAGCCTGTTGGAACGGTTTGGATTGCTTTATCGGGACCATTTGGCACCCACGCAAAAATGTTCAGGTTTGGTGATAACCGTTTGAGAAACATACAGATGACTACGTTGATGTCCCTCAAGATGTTGCGGGATGCCATTACAGAATCGGGTCCGTTGTAATTTTTCGTAATCCCTTGTCATTTTGTAGGTTTAACCCTATCTTTGCCCTCCCAAAAAGAAAAATTGAGTCATGTCCAAAATTTGTGACCTTACCGGAAAGAAGTCAATCGTAGGAAACAGTGTTTCCTTCTCCAATAAGAAAACCAAGCGCAGGTTCAATCCGAATTTGCAATTGAAGAAATTTTATATGCCTGAGACAGGTGAGTGGATTACTTTGAAGGTTTCTACCTCTGCCATCCGCACCATCAACAAGAAAGGCATATCCGCTTGCATCAGCCAGGTGCTCAAGACGGGTAAACTTTAATTGGGTCAAACATCCGATCCCATGCAAAGGATCAGGGAAACCATATTAGCTGTCTCGCTAAAGGTGTTCCTGGTCCTTTTTCTTTTAGCTACGTCGCTGCTTTCTGTTCCAGCTACCGCTCAACAGAACTTTTATGACACCGATTTACTGAAACCTGAATTCCACGCAGGAAAACGGGAGGCATTGCGCAAACTGATGCCCGAAAATTCAGTGGCGTTTTTGTTTGCCAACCCCATGCGCGTACGCACCAATGATGTCGACTATCAGTATGTGCAGGATCCTGATTTGTATTACTTAACAGGTTTGATGGAAGAGAATGCGGTGCTGATGTTGCTCAAGAGCGCCACGGAAATCAACGGAAAGAGTGTGAGGGAAGTCCTCTTCATCATGGGTCGTGATTCGGCCAAGGAAGTGTGGACGGGTCGCAGGTTGGGTTTAGACGAAACGAAAGAGCGTCTGGGTATAGAAGAAGTGGTGGCAAACACGGATTTCAACAAGTACTTAACCGGTCTAGTAGATTTCACCAAGGTTTGGGCTAAGTTTCCGGTCGACATCAAAGAGAGCAAATCACTGAGGGGAAGGCTTGGGGGACTGGTTTGGCAGTTGAAAGAACGGGCTGAATCCAACAATATTGAAATTTCGGAAGCACCCTTGTTGAACAGCATGGGTGTTTTGCGACAAAATAAATCGATGGAGGAGCTCGTGCTGATGCAGAAAGCCATAGACATCACTTGTGAAGGTCTTGCCGAAGCTATACGCGCTACCAAACCGGGTATGACCGAATATCAGGCCCAGGCCATTGTGGAGTTTTATTTCAAACACCGTGGTTCGGAATATCCGGGCTATGGATCCATCTCGGGAGGTGGAGCGAATACCTGTGTACTGCATTATGTAACCAACCGTAAGAGGTTAGGTCCAGATGACATGTTGTTGATGGACATGGGAGCCGAATACCACGGTTATACCGCTGATGTAACCCGAACCATTCCGGTTTCGGGTAAGTTCAACCAAGAGCAAAAAGCGATCTATGAATTGGTTTTGAAGGCGCAGGAGGCTGGCATCCAAGCGTGTCGAAAGGGTAGAGGATTTTATGACCCGCACCAAGCGGCTACTGAAATCATTTCTCAAGGGCTACTTGACTTGGGCATTATCAAGGAAAAATCCGCTGTCCGTAGATATTTCAACCACGGAAGCAGTCACTACCTGGGTTTGGAGGTTCACGATGCCGGCAGTTATGGTCCGTTGCAGCCCAGTCAGGTTATTACAGTGGAGCCCGGCATCTATATTCCTGCCGGATCGCCATGTGATAAAAAATGGTGGGATATTGGAGTTCGGATTGAGGATGATATTTTAATTACTGATAATGAGCCTGTTAATATGTCTATTAAACTTCCAAGGCAGGTGGCCGACTTAGAAAAACTGATGGCTGAGCCCAGTCTTTTTGATTCACTCAAATAATTCATTATCCGTTTGTAAAATCCTTCAGGGATTATTACCTTTGCAGACTCAAATTTTAATTCGAAGTCAAAATGGCTAAGAAAGGCAACAGGGTACAAGTAATCATGGAGTGCACCGAGCACAAGAACAGCGGTATGCCTGGCACCTCCCGTTACATCACTACCAAGAACAAGAAGAACACTACCGAGCGATTGGAGTTGAAGAAATACAACCGAATCCTCAAAAAGGTAACCGTTCACAAGGAAATCAAGTAACCCAACATCAAAAACCATAACCCATGGCAAAGAAAGTTGTAGCAACACTCAAAACCGGTAAGGGGAAAGAATTCTCTAAGGTTATTAAAATGGTTAAATCGCCTGTTACAGGTGGTTATACCTTTAAAGAAGAAGTCGTACACAACGACCACATCAAGGACTTCCTTAAAGACAAGTAATAGCCGTATTTCGGACAACAAGGCTTCTTTCATACTGAAGGAAGCTTTTTTTGTTTCCGAAAACCAAGAGGATTCAGATGGGATTATTCGATTTTTTTAAGAAGTCAAAAAAGGAAGACCTAGACGAAGGTTTGACCAAAACACGTGAGAGCGTATTTTCGCGACTCACCAAAGCTGTCATTGGTAAATCAACGGTAGATGATGAGGTCCTCGATAATATTGAGGAAATCCTGTTGTCTTCTGACGTCGGCGTTCCCACTACCTTGAAAATCATCGATCGTTTACAGCAACGAGTGGCCCGCGACAAGTTCATCAGCACTTCTGAATTGAACAGGCTTTTGCGCGAAGAAATAATCGATTTGCTCACCGAACACGACAAGAACATTGGTCCTGCCGACAACAATGGCGTAGCCGCAAAACCCTATGTGATCATGGTGGTGGGTGTGAACGGTGTTGGCAAAACCACTACCATCGGAAAACTGGCGTATCGTTTGAAAAGCGAAGGCAAGAAGGTTATTTTGGGAGCCGCTGATACATTCCGTGCGGCTGCAGTCGACCAGCTAACCATATGGTCTAAGCGTGCCGATTGTTCTATTGTATCGCAAGGCATGGGCGCCGATCCGGCTTCTGTAGCGTTCGACACTGTGCAGGCAGCCGTAGCACAACAAGCCGATGTGTGCATCATTGACACAGCAGGACGCTTGCACAACAAGGTGAACCTGATGAACGAGCTATCCAAAATCAAGCGTGTGATGCAGAAGGTTGTTCCCGAGGCGCCGCATGAAGTATTACTCGTGTTGGATGCATCCACCGGTCAAAATGCCATTGAGCAAGCAAAGCAGTTTACCGCAGCCACCGAAGTGAATGCTTTGGCTTTGACAAAACTTGATGGTACTGCAAAAGGCGGCGTGGTAATCGGCATATCCGACCAATTCAGGATTCCAGTGCGCTACATCGGATTGGGCGAGAAACCTGAGGATCTCAAGTCATTTGACAGGGCTGCTTTCATAGACTCCCTTTTCGGCAATAGTTCCATCAGCTGATTCAACCGCAAGTCATGAGGACTAAATCCACCCGTAC
>JBKDSL010000230.1:0-11225 GCA_046340555.1 Bacteroidota bacterium | reverse complement strand
CCGGGAAAGTCGGGTAAGGTCATGGCCTACAGATCCAAGTATTCGTTCTGCCAATGCCGTTGCTGGCTCTCCGGAGGTGCCGTTGCGAAGCAGCACCGCTAGGAGCTCGGAATCAGACAATGCCGTCCCACCATTTTTAATCATTTTTTCTCGAGGCCTGTCGGCAGGGGCCATTTGGCCCAAGGATACAATATTCATAAAAGCGGATAAATGAAAAAATCCGAAAAAAGAAAAGACCCTTCCGTTTCGTAACGGAAAGGTCGTGTTTGATTCTAAGAGGTAACCTTCTACTATTTAAGAGAGGGTGTTTACCATTTTGGCGAGGCTTGACTTCAAGTTAGCCGCCTTGCTCTTATGGATCACGTTGTTTTTAGCAAGCGTATCCAGCATGGAGGCAAGCTTAGGAAGCATTTCTGACGCCTGCTTTTTATCCTTTGTAGCTCGGATGTCCTTCAGGGCGTTACGCATGGTTTTGGCTTGGTAGCGATTACGCTCGTTTTTGGTTTCATTTGAGCGAATGCGCTTTTCAGCGGATTTGTGATTAGCCATTGTATAGACTTTTAGTGATGCCTTTCGGCAAATGATTTTGGTAGCCCGTACGGGAATCGAACCCGTGTTTCCTCCGTGAAAGGGAGATGTCCTAGACCCCTAGACGAACGGGCCGGCTATCCTCTTCTTTTTGCAAAAGAGGTCGCAAAAGTAATCAATAATGAAACAATATCCCAACTATGTGCCTAAAATTTATGAAGTTGGGTCGATATCCGATTGCAGTCTGAATCCCAATCGTTTACCGGTACTTACGATACTTGACAAGCTCTTTTCGATCATCTCTTGGACCGAAATAATCCGAACCTGGTCGAATGGCGGGGCAATGATATCGAAATCAAGGCAATGGGCTATCAAGTGTTCCGCAACGGTTCTGGCGTATTCTTCGTTGAATAAAAACTGGCCTGGATCGTTGAACAAGGTACTGAGCTGCTTCTTCCCCTCCATGAAAAAATGGCGGTTTTTATCGATAAACACCCTGGCTATCAGCACTCCCTGATCGTTAACTCTGTTGAACTTTACGGAATCCGTCAGGAAGTTGTAGATGGAAATCATCCCAAAGTACCCCTTACCATGCTCGGCCCGCAAACCCGAATGCTTCCACAATGGGTGACCATCTGGAAAAGTAAAGGCGTCGGTATGCATTGAGAAAATGATGATGTCGTCCGAAATCCGAAACTCCACATCCAAGGGTCCTCTTTCGACATATTTAACAGAAATCCTCTTGTCGATGGATTGGGCTTTAGCAGCAACATCAGACTCGATTTTCTTGAGTGCGGCACGAATAAGTGAGAATGCCCATTCTGCATTTTGTCCCACATCCAATTTGACAGTAGCTTTCTCCGAAAGTGATCGGAGAATGTGTTGGAACGGAGTTGTTGGGTCTAATTGATTCACGTTTAATAGGCTCTAGCGAAAATGACACGCTGGGACGAGGGTTTACCTGTTAATATGCATGAACCAGGCTCATGTTTGTTGCCTAGTGGAATGCATCGGATGGTGGCCTTGGTGAGTTCTTTGATTTTCTGTTCAGTTTCAGGAGTTCCATCCCAATGGGCATAAACAAATCCACCTTTGTCATCCAACAGTTTCACAAACTCATCGAAAGTATCAGCCTTGTGCGTGGCAGTCTCTCTGAAATCAACAGCCTTTTTGTAAATGTTATCTTGGATGTTCTCTAGCAGATGGGATATTTTCTGATCGATACCGGTGGCTTGGATCACCATTTTCTCTTTGGTATCGCGACGCGCAACTTCAACGCTTCCATTTTCCATATCGCGTGGGCCTATAGCGATACGTACTGGCACACCTTTCAATTCATATTCTGCGAATTTCCAACCTGGCTTGTGGGTATCACGGTTGTCATATTTCACAGATATTCCTGCTGCCTTAAGCTGGCTTATTAATCCATCTGCGTAGTTATCAATAGCCTTCAATTGTTCGTCGCTCTTGTATATGGGAACAATTACCACTTGTATTGGGGCCAACTTTGGAGGCAAAACGAGTCCATCATCATCCGAATGGGCCATCACCAGTGCACCCATCAAGCGTGTTGAAACACTCCATGATGTGGCCCAAACATGATCTAGTACACCCTCCTTGTTGGTGAACTTCACATCAAAAGCCTTGGCGAAATTTTGGCCTAGGAAATGGGATGTTCCTGCTTGCAAGGCTTTGCCATCTTGCATCAAAGCTTCGATGCAATACGTCTCGACTGCACCTGCAAAACGTTCGTTGGCAGTTTTGATTCCCTTCACAACAGGCAAAGCCATCCAATTTTCAGCAAACTCGGCATACACACCAAGCATTTTTTCGGTTTCAGCAACAGCTTCTTCAGCTGTGGCATGGGCGGTATGTCCTTCCTGCCATAAAAACTCGGCTGTGCGCAAGAATAGACGAGTGCGCATTTCCCAACGAACCACATTGGCCCACTGGTTCACCAAGATTGGTAAGTCGCGGTATGATTGTATCCAATTTCGGTAGGTGTTCCAAATAATAGTTTCAGAGGTGGGCCTTACAATAAGCTCTTCTTCCAGCTTGGCCTCCGGATCCACTTCAATCCCTTTGCCATCAGGAGAGTTCCTCAGGCGATAGTGGGTAACAACGGCGCATTCCTTGGCAAAACCTTCAATGTGTGCTGCCTCTTTTGAAAAAAAAGACTTAGGTATGAACATGGGGAAATAAGCGTTCACGTGCCCGGTATCTTTGAACATCTTGTCGAGAGCCTGCTGCATCTTTTCCCATATGGCATACCCGTAGGGCTTGATCACCATACACCCACGAACGGCGGAGTTTTCAGCCAAATCGGCTTTTATTACTAAATCTTGGTACCACTCGGCATAATTGTCGGCCCTGCTTGTGATTTCTTTTCCCATTGGATATTTTTGAGAAGGATTAAAAGATTGGTATGGTATTTGTTTTGTTATTACAAAGTTCCGAAACTTATAGCACATAACCAATTCGGAAGTCTCATACAAAAGGTATAACCCTCTAAAAATCAAGGGCCATGAAACCGTTCCTGTTAACCACCGCCATCGCCACCATATTGGTGAGCGCCTGCACCTCTCCGAGGATTCCTCGTTCCGGCGATTATGATGATGTTTATTATTCATCTTCGGACGCGCCATCCAACACAGGAGGAAATACCCAGGCCTCGGATTACACACCTGCCAACCAGGATGCTAACAATAGCAACCAGGACAACGGTGGCAATGATCCAAGGTTTGATTACAATAATCAAGACAACCAGGGCAATGCCTCTAACATTGATAACGGCAATTCTAGTCAGCCATCATCAAGTAGCTACTCAACCTCTGGAGGTAACACTTATGTTACCAACAACTATTACGACGAGGATGACTATTATGACTACGCTTATTCTTCGCGTATCAGGAGGTTCCACACCAATGTTGGATACGGATACGGTTACTACAATGACTATTACACCAACTCTTATTGGTATGACTACAATCCTTTGTCTTATGGCGTGAGTATTTACCTTGGCTACCGTTGGTGGAGGCCTACCTACGGGACTTACTTCAATTATTGCTACACACCTGCTGGCTATTATGGTTACAACCCTTGGTATGCGCCTGGCTATAACCCCTACTACTATTCACCCTACTACTCGTATTGGGGTGGTTACAATCACGGATATTCAAACGGATACTGGAATGGATATCACGATGGTTATTACGGCAACTATTACAATCCGTATTACTTCAACAGTTATGATAACACCAGTTACTACTATGGCCCACGACGTCGTGGGGGAAGCAATGTGGCTAACTCAGGCCCTACCACTAACACCATTGGTAACTTATACCAGAACAATCCTAGGAACTATACACCAAAGCCTGCTGACAATAGTAACCAGACCCCTTTGAAAAACAATCCAAAAACCCCAGGGTCGGTTAAGACCAATGCCGAGAAACCCGACCCAAGGCCAATGGCTCCCGGGAACAACAATATGCCAACCAAAGGGAACGGTAACCCAGCTACTGACAGCGGAAGAGATGTAAACAACCCATCCATTGGAAATCCTAAATCCATTGACAACGGTTCAACACCTGTTCGTGGCAACTCGAATTCAAACGATGTAAGGCCAAATCCCTCCAACAGTAACCCACGTGGGAACGAAATGGCTGAGCCAAATCCTCGTAATAACAACCCGAGGTCTAACAGCAACATGAATTCAAACGATCCTAGGTCAAACGACATGAATCCTCGTAACGACAATTACAATTCTGATCCAAGGCCTTCAGCGCCCGCCAACAGCAATCCAAGGAGTAACAGCTACGACTCAAACCCACGCCCATCTTCTCCTGCCAATAACACCCCCCGTGGAAACAGTTACGACTCTGATCCTCGACCTTCATCACCTGCCAACAGCAACCCTAGAGGAAACAGTTATGAATCCCGTCCAGAGCCAAGACCATCTTCACCAAGTCCTCGCGGAAACAGCTATGAATCAAAACCAGAACCTCGCAACAACAGTGGAAGTTCTCCCAGAGGAAATAGTTATGAGTCGCGTCCCGAACCAAGACCATCTTCGCCAAGCAACTCATCACCAAGAAGCAAAAGCTATGATTCAAAACCTGAGCCTCGCAACAATGGTGGGAATATCAATAACTCAAGTCCAAGCAGATTGACCCCATCAACACCATCAAGGGGTAGTTCCGGAAACGGCAGCAGTGGCTCCGGTGGCAGGAAAGGCCGTTAAATAAGTGATATTACAACATCAATGATGTCAATCCAACTGAAAAATCAAATCAAAGGCATGCTCATCGCATGCCTTTTTTTACCTTCAGTGGCAACAGCACAGAATGAGCTAGACGCGTTGCGCTATAGCCAAACCATGATTGGCCCTACAGCTCGCTCATTGGCAATGGGCGGCGCCTTTGGCGCCTTAGGTGGCGATTACACGTGCTTGTCTACCAACCCGGCCGGATTGGGAATTTACCGAAAATCAGATTTTTCATTGTCGCTTGGCTTTGCAGGACGCAACTATAAGTCTGACTTCGAAGGAATCCGCACGCTAGACGATCGCTTCGATGTAGATATTCCAAACCTAGGAGTGGTTTTAGCCTCTGGCTCAAAGAAGGACGGTGGAGCTGGCTCGGGAATAGCCTTCGGCATTGCCTATAACAGATTGGCAAGCTTCAATAACTCTATCACTTTTAAAGGGCGCAACGAAGAAAACTCCATTTTGGATAGCTTTTTAGAAAACATCAACGCCAATGGAGGAACATCTTCTGATCAATTTTTCGATTTGTATCCGTTCGATGGTGATCTAGCCTATCAGACTTTTCTTATTAATCCAACTGCAGCCGACCCCAACATTTATTCTTCTGTGATTCCAAACGGCGGCATTTCCCAATCCATGTCAATTGAAAGCAGTGGATACATGGGGGAATTTTCCCTTGGCATGGCTGGTAAAGTTGATGACTATGTGTTTGTGGGACTAAGCTTGGGATTTCCAAACATTGATTATGAAGAAAACAAATCATACAGCGAGACTGATGATGATGGTACAGTTTTCCTGAATGACACTTCTTTGACCTACCGTGACTTCCGTGCATTGAGATATGACAACTACCTGCGTACAACCGGAAACGGTTTCAACATGAAAGCCGGTGTGTTGGTGATGCCTGTTGATTGGCTTCGAATAGGATTGGCTGTCCATTCACCTACCTGGTTTTTCATGAGCGACATTTATAGCTCCAGGATGCAATCGGATTTCGTCAACGGCTCATTCGACTATACATCACCTGAAGGCAACTATACCTACAAATTGAATACAAGCTGGAGGTCGATTGCCAGTATGGGATTCGTTTTCGGGAAATCAGCGCTGCTTAGTATTGAAGGCGAAATGGTGCAATATCCGAGGGCAAAATTGAAAGCAAGCGACTATAATTTCCAAGAGGAAAATCTTGCTATCAATACCCAGTTCAAAACTTCCACATTCAACTTCAGGGCTGGAGGCGAATGGAGATACGAACCTTTCGCTGTGCGAGCCGGGATTTCTTATTATGGATCACCATTTGTAAGCAACTTGATGGATTCCAAGACAGACCAAAGTATGCTTGGTTATTCAGGAGGTGTGGGGTATCGTGGGGAAAAATACTACCTATACCTTGGCTTCGTCGTTAATGAACGAGGTGAAAAACATGAGACATATAGCTTAAAAGATGAGCCCGTGCCATTCGCCACTATAAAACGTAATGAAACACGAGTAGTTGTGACCTTTGGAAAAAAGTTCTAATACTTTTTATACTTAGCCCTTATCACTCTTGTAGTGGAGACTGGATATGGATTCTGTGTCCAACAAAACATTGGCCACTTCCAAGATATCATTTGAACTTACCGCGTCAATCTTCCTCATCACAAAACCCAAGTCGAGCGGCCTGCCATAAAGCATCACATTGCGGGCATTATTCAGCATGAAACCGGCACGGTTTTCCTGCCCTAATGCGATTTGGCCCTTTAACTGGTACTTGTAGGATGCCAAACGAGTGTCTGAAATACGTTGGTTCCTCAATTTGTCGGTTTCCTTTTTAACAAGCTCTAGACACTTTTTGAAAAATCCGGATTCGGTGGCAAAATAGATGTGAAACAAGCCTGTATCACTGAACGTATGAAAACCTGATTCGATCTGATAGGTGTATCCGTATTTCTCACGGATATTCATATTCAACCGAGAGCTCATACCTGGTCCGCCTAAAATGTTGTTCATAAGGAATAATGCAAAACGATTGTTATCGTGTGCAGAAAAGGCCTTCCCACCTGAAATGTAATGGTCATGCGCCGTGTTTCGTTCAACAACAGACCTTTTGCTTTTTCTTACATAGCGAACACCTGAAACCAACACGCTTTTTTTCGAATGGCGCTTGAAATTCATGTGCTTTGAAACACTCTCTACCACTTTATCCATTGGAAGGCCTCCCACGTAAGAAAAAACCATTCTATCGGTCTTATAGTGTACAGCTGTGAAATCAACCAGATCTTTTCGAGTGAATGACTTAACTGATTCAACAGTTCCTAAAATGGGATTCCCAATCGGCTTTCCATGAAAAATCATGCATTCGAAATCATCAAAAATCTGTTCAGATGGATTATCAAGATAGGAATTGATTTCATCCAAAACCACACCTTTCTCTACCTCTATCTCTTTGGCCGGGAAAGATGGCGAGAAAATGATGTCGGCCAATAATTCAACAGCGCGATCAAAATGGATGTGCAACATCGAGGCATGTACGCAAGTCTCTTCCTTGGTCGTATATGCGTTCAGATCACCACCAACCGATTCCAAACGATTCAACACTTGGTAGGCGTTTCGTTTTTCAGTCCCTTTGAAAATCACATGCTCTATGAAGTGCGCCAATCCAGTCTTATTTTCCGGCTCATGCCTTGTGCCGGCATTAACCATTATGCCACAATGGGAGATTGCACCAGGGCTATAATGATAGACCAATCTCAGTCCCGAAGGAAACTCATGCAGCTTGGATTCTGGAAACTGGATCATACTTCAAATTAAATACAGTAAATGTTTATTTCTTGACACCTGAAATTATCTGATCAACAATAGCCGGATCCAATAGCGTGGAGGTATCACCCAAGTTTGCGGTATCTCGTTCTGCGATTTTTCTTAGAATACGTCTCATGATCTTACCCGATCTTGTTTTAGGCAAGCCGGGAACCACCTGGATTTTGTCTGGTTTGGCAATGGGTCCGATTACGCGAGTTACCACCTCCAAAACCTCCTTGAATAAAGTGCTCTCGTCTTGGGGCATGCTTTCGCAGATTACAAATGCATAAATACCCTGTCCTTTTATTTCGTGTGGATATCCGACAACGGCAGACTCAACCACCAATGGATGTTCATTTATGGCATTTTCCACTTCAGCTGTTCCTAATCGATGTCCCGATACGTTGATAACATCATCAACTCGACCGATTATACGATAATAGCCCTCGGCATCGCGCTTGCATCCATCGCCCGTGAAATAGAGTCCAGGATAAGCGGCAAAGTAATTGCCTCGACATCTTTCATGATCCCCATAAGTTGTGCGCAGCATACCTGGCCAAGGGAATGAGATGCAAAGATTTCCCTCGACATCATTGCCTTCAACAATATCGCCATTGGCATCCACCAGCACGGGTTGCACTCCTGGAAGCGGCAAAGTTGCGAATGTAGGCTTCTCCACGGTTATCCCCGCCAAGGGCGAAATCATGATACCGCCAGTTTCGGTTTGCCACCAAGTGTCTACGATTGGACATCGGTCCTTGCCGATGTTGTGGTGATACCATTCCCATGCTTCCTGATTGATGGGCTCACCCACAGAGCCGAGCACGCGAAGCGAATCGAGCTTGTAAGGCTTCACAAAATCCAATCCAGCCGCCTCCAGCGCCCTAATGGCGGTTGGCGCAGTGTAGAATATTGAAACTTTATGTTTGTCTATCACCTGCCAGAATCTTCCGGCATCCGGATAAGTAGGAATTCCTTCAAACATCACAGAGGTGGCACCTGCTAAGAGCGGACCATAAGTTATGTAGGAGTGGCCGGTTATCCAACCAATATCGGCAGTGCACCAATAAATGTCTTCACTGCGATATTGAAACACGTTTATAAACGTGTACCAAGCATATACCATGTAACCGCCACAAGTATGCACCACACCCTTGGGTTTACCTGTTGAACCCGATGTATAGAGTATGAAAAGCATGTCTTCGGCCTGCATAGGTTCAGGATCGCAGTATATCGATTTGTCCTGAATAAGCTCATGCCACCAATGGTCGATGCCATTGGTCATGTTTACGTGAGCGCCTGTTCTGCGTAAAGTGATCACATTTTGAATGGTAGGGCAATCAGCCACAGCTTCATCAACAACAGCTTTTATGGGTATTTCCTTTGCTCCGCGAAAAGCCCCATCTGAGGTTATCACCATGGAGCATCCGGAATCCTGAATGCGATCGCGCAACGACGATGCAGAGAATCCAGCGAAAACAACCGAATGCACCGCTCCGATTCGGGCACATGCCAAAACGGCAATTACCAGTTCGGGGACCATGGGCATGTAGATACAAACTCGATCACCCTTGACAACATTAAGCGATTTCAATGCATTGGAAAACCGATTAACCTCTTCTAAAAGCTCTTTGTAGGAATATTTGCGATTAGGTTCTTGCGGGTCATTACCCTCCCAAACAAAAGCAATTCGATCAGGGTTGGTGGCTACATGCCTATCAAGGCAGTTGACGGTTATGTTGAGCTCCGCACCTTCAAACCAACGAACGTCAAAAGAATTGAAGTCCCACGACAAAACACGATCCCATTTGCGCATCCATTGAAAAGAGTTTGCAACATCCGACCAAAAACCTTCAGCATCGGTGGTGCTGTGGTGGTAAGCCTGCTGGTAATCCTCAAATGTCTTAATTTGCATATCAATTTAAATGCTGGTATTGGTAGATTGATTAACTTGGCAAACAGGAACAAAACTAATCAACAGGCATGAGAATTCACTTGGCCATCTTATTGTTTTTATCGCTGGCAATTGGAGCATGCAATCCGATTGATACAGCCATATCCGATCTACCTAATTGTGAAGATGGCATCCTCAACAATGGGGAAAGGGAAGTCGATTGTGGCGGTTTGAATTGCAGCCCATGTACGGCACGTATGACGGCGGATATTGATGGGTCAACCTGGGAGTCGTTCGGCCCCAACATCACCAATCAAATCAACGGAAACAGCATTTTCATTTCGGGAATGGACTCGCTTTTTAGGACAATCTCATTGGTTCATATCGGTGATTTCAATCCTGGGAGTTATCCGCTTGCAAATGGTTTATTCTCATCATCCAACAAAACGTACACTGCGACATCCGGATCCTTTAATATTTCGGAGTGGGATACCTCAGAGCGATACATCAGTGGCTATTTTTCTTTCAAAGCCTTTGCGGGTTCCGCCGATTCTGTAATTGTAAGCAACGGCTACTTCTCTTTTGCTCCTTATTGACATCAAACAGACATCAGCCAAGCGCTACCTGAGAGCAGCAAAACAACGCCTACCCATTGGGTGGAGCTTAATCGCTCTCCTAAATTCAAATACGCCACCAAGAGTGAAACCGCTGGTTGTGTAAGACACAACATCGAAAAAACAACAGGGCTGATTTGTCCTAAAACATAATTGGTTCCTCCTACTCCAACCACCGTCAGAAAGCCAATCAAAATTGGCAAACCCAATCCCTTGTTCACCCTTAAATCTGCAACCGGTCTAAACCAATACGAAACAGCAGATACGAGCAAAACCATGCACTCTTGAATGGCTGATAGCTTCCACAGAGCATCGCCCTTCGACATTTCAGCAAATGCAGGGATTGTTACACCCCAACAAAAAGCCGATAACATAATCATCCATGTCCCTTTGTCGAGTTCAATATGTTTAATCTCCTTCAAATTCACAACAAAAAATCCAATCACTAATAAAATCGCAGGTAGCAAAAATGCCGACTGAAGAGATTGATTGAAGAAGAGTGTTGAAGACAGCACACCCCAAAAAGAGATAAATGCTAGCGTTGGAACACCCCTACTGACCGATCCGATTCTGACACCTCGTATAAAAAGCACCAATCCAACCAAACTCAAAGGAAGCGACCATAAAGCGGTAAGCCACTGGTAATCTGTCCAAGGCTTGCCGGATCCAGCAAAGTATAAAATCAATAAAAAGACTGGGAAGGTAATTAATGATCGATTGGCCATTAACCACCAAGAGGATAAAGTTCTGCCTTTTACTTTCCAAAGGCAGTTGGTAAGCCCATAAGAGGCCTGGGCGGTTACCAAAAGAAGCATGGTAAGCATACCCAAATATAGAAATTATAGTAGATATACTATAGTTCTCAAATCAGAAGCAGGCTGGTGTGCTATACATTGGATCGGCCCCTTCCAATATACGGCGCATCGACTCCAATTTTTCAGATACAAGATATTTTAGCTCGGGAGGATCCAAAATTTTCACGTGATCCATCCACATCATTACCCACCCTACCAACTCACGGTTCAATTGCGAATCGAACTCCAACACTATGTAGTTGCCTGACTCATCCATCATGAACTGTGGTTTCGGATGCCATCTCCTTTTTTGTTTTAACGGGTTTTTGAAACCGGGAATGGTGTTTGAG
>JBKDSL010000229.1:0-1520 GCA_046340555.1 Bacteroidota bacterium | reverse complement strand
GCTGAATCCTTTGTTGAATCGATACCAGGCGGGTGATAAGTCATGGCCATTGCCTCGGTTCCTGTACATGTCAAAGTCCTGCCATCCATAAAGCCAGTTCTTTACTTCGAACATGTCTGACTTCACATATTCCATATAGTGGTTCAGCTCGGTGATCGTGACCGGTTCAAGGAATGGGCACAGCGAAATATTGTGTTCCCAACATATGAAATCGCGCGTTACCTCAACTCCATGCAATTCGGTCAAGCCTGCCCTCCAAGAAGTTTGCAATCTGAAAAGTTTCAGTTGCTGTATCTCCCAAAGGCAGTTCCAAGCCGTTTCGTGGTAAATCAGTTCTTCGCTGTTGGACTTGGCAACCATGCGGTCGCCATTCACTAACAACCACGCTTTTTTGGTGGCGTATTCTACGATGAAATCATGAACCGACTCCTCGCTGAACATTCCAAAGAAATCCCAAAAACGAGGGTTTGAATAAAGCTCGTCAATGGTTTCCTTGATGGTGTCTTGATATTTTTCTTTGAAGGGGTTCTTGGGAATCGATGACTGTCCTCCCATGCCATCACTCAAATAAGTCATGCTAAGCGGTTTTCCATTGATACGCAAATCCGGAAAATGTGTTTCAGAGACGGCTCAAAATGTTAATTTAGCGTTCCATGAGCAGTCGGATGGTGTTTTTTCTGGTATTTATGACTTTGGTAATTCAAGCCAAGGCTCAGACCGTTGCACCAACTAGCGAAGAGGAATACAATTACGGTGCTATTGGTTACCGTATACAGCTTCAAACACGTATGACCGACAAGCCTGGTTATGAGATACGCGGCGGAGGTTCGTGCGAAGAGCCCGGGAGGAAAATAACCTTTAACAATATGTATAGGGTGGGTGAAAAAACGCCTTGTGCGGTTATCCTGGTTTACGAAAGGCCTGGTTCATCCCCGTCCTATTATTGCATTCCTTCGTCTAATGCGTCTCCGGCTTTGTGGGACAAATTCAAATCAAGTTTGAATGGTGGAACCGACAATCCGTTGGAGCAGCTACGATTTTTTTCGACCTGTATGGCTCGTGGTTTGGTGGATGGTGAACTTTTGAAAGGGGGAGGCAAATGAAAATCCTCGGCGTGATACCTGCGCGATATGCTTCTACGCGTTTTCCTGGTAAACCTTTGACCATGATCAATGGTGTTTCCATGATTGAAAGGGTATATAGACAAGCGACTCTCGCAAACTCATTAACCGATGTAGTGGTCGCAACGGATGATTCCCGAATCCTGGACCACGTACATCAGTTTGGCGGAAGGGTAGTGATGACTTCAACCAAACATCCGAGTGGCACCGACCGCTGTGCGGAGGTGCTTGAAAAAACTCAGGGTGATTGGGGTGCGTTGGTGAACATTCAAGGCGATGAACCCTATATCCAACCCGAACAAATAGACTTGTTGGCTTCCTGCTTCCAGCAGGAGGATTGCAAGATTGCCACATTGGTTAAATTGTTGGATTTGGAGTCTGATTTACACAATCCCAATA
>JBKDSL010000228.1:0-8653 GCA_046340555.1 Bacteroidota bacterium | reverse complement strand
GGCATTCAAAACATTCCACCACATTTTCAATGAATGGATTCCAAACTCAGAATTCAACATAGACCAACGACCACATTTTGAAATAATGCCAGAAGGCTATAAGGCAGATGATCCGAATGCCATGGAAGAAGTATGGATACCTATAATCAAAAAGCTTGAGTAAAATAACAAATTCAATTTCCCAAGCACTCTATCAAAACAAGGTTGCCGGCATATTATTGATGGCAACTATGGCTTTTGCATTGGTTTATAGAATGCCCCAACTGGATGCGCCATTGTGTTATGACGAGGCGTTTTCCTACATCCATTACGCATCCAATCCTTGGCCTGATCCGGTTTTCCTATACGACTATCCCAACAACCACATTTTACATACCATTGCCATGAAATTCTCCGTTGACATTCTTGGCTTATCTCATTTTTCATTGAGACTTCCCGCATTGTTTGGAGGTTTGATACTGGTTGTGATCACCTTTCTTATCTCTCGCAAGACATACGGATTACCAACCGCCGCGATGGCATCCTTCCTTATAGCAATATCTTCCACTATGGTGATTTACTCAACCAATGGAAGAGGATATAGCATGATGGCTTGTTGCGTTACCCTGATTTGGTATTCGCTTCACCGTATGGTAAATGGAGTATCAAAAAAACATTTTATTATTCTCGTAATGCTCCAATCGGCGGCATGTATGATTTCACCCGTGGCCTTATTGGGAATCGCAGTCATACATTTTTATATTTATATCAAAAACCGAAAAGCCGTAACATTCCTTGCAAAGCAACAGGTGAATTCATTGGTTTGCACACTCCTTATATCCGCACTGTTTTATTTGCCTGCAGTACTTTTCACAAAAGAATTCAATTCAGATTCCATTGTATCAACAACACTGCCGAATTTGGAAAAAGTAAAAGAAATGCTCCATTTCATTGAAGGGTCCTTTCAATACACCATAGCTGGAATGCCATTTTTTTTGATGATTGTGCTTGGAGCTGGTTTCATTTGGGGGTCGATCAAGGAACAAACTTCTCGAATTGCACTTGCCTCGTTTTTCATTTTTGCAATGGCCTGTTGGATACTCCCCATCCAGCCACCACCGCTGAGATCCATCTCCATATTACTACCCTTGGTTTATATTTTAATATCAAAGAACATTTTCAAAGCTTTAGAAAAATCCGCTTTCGATTCAAAACTCAATGGCTTAACAATTGCCCTCGTTTTGATTGCTGCCACTTTAATCACCCACTTCAAACCCACCATTGCACGTGACCAATATGACGTAACACCTGTAAAGAACCATATGAAGCTTTTCACGATCCTGAAAAAGGAAATGAAAAACGGGGATACCATATTAACCCAATTCCCTATGGAGGCTAGCGTTAGGACCTACAGTAAAATGTATGGACTACAACCAAACCTACTGTCACCAGAAAACGCCTATTCGGGCAAAACCACTATCGTTTTAAATAGGAAGCTTAACCAAACGGAAACACTTTCATTCGAAAAAAACAATATCGATGAAAAACGTTTCCTCAAAACCCACCGGCTCGAGAAAAGTGTTATCATAGATGAAAACACGCTGTTGTTACTGTACAGCAGAACCGACCAGCAATAGCCCTATCAGTCCTTCAAATCATGTATCACCAATCCGCTGCGCAACTTAGGCTCAAACCAAGTGGTTTTAGGTGGCATGATGTTGCCTGAGTCGGCAATGTCAATCAACTGTTTCATCGTAACTGGATACAATGCAAATGCCGCACGCATTTCGCCGGTGTTCACCCGCTTTTCCAACTCACCTAACCCACGCAATCCTCCAACGAATTCGACGCGTTTGTCGGTTCTAAGGTCCTTGATGTTCAAAAGCGGATCAAGAATCTGATCCGAAAGTATGGTGACGTCCAAAACTCCAATTGGATCAGAGTCATTGTAAGTACCGTTCTTGGCGTTCAATGAATACCATTTGCCCGACAAGTACATCGAGAAATTATGCAAGGCATTTGGACGATAGGCATCCGTTCCTTTTTCAACCACATCAAACGATTTGGACAAAGCCTCAATGAATTGCTCATCCGACATGCCATTCAAATCCTTTACCACGCGATTGTAATCCATGATGGCAAGCTGGTCGTCGGGAAAGTGAACAGCCAAGAAATAATTATATTCCTCGTCGCCGCGATGATTCGGATTGGCATCGCGAAGCTCTCTACCTACCAAGGCGGCTGCAGCTGTGCGGTGATGCCCGTCGGCTACGTAAGTGGCAGGGATTTTGGAAAACTCCTCTGTGATGGCTGATATAGCCTGGTCGTTATCAACCACCCACAACACGTGTCTGATACCATCATCGGCTGTGAAGTCATAAACCGAATTACCGGAGGTTATGCCCGAAACAATCTCATCCAAACGAGAAACCTTTGGATATGCGAAGAAAACAGGCTCATAATTCAAATGACTGTAGCGGATGTGATTTTTGCGATCCTCTTCCTTGTCTGGTCGAGTAAGTTCATGCTTCTTGATCACATTGTTGAAGTAATCATCGATATGCGCACAACCTACGATGCCATCCTGGCTACGGCCATTCATAACCTGGCGGTATATATAATAACATTCCTTTCCATCCGGTTTCAATAATCCATCCTGCACCATCCTATCGAAATTGGATTTTCCCTTTTTATAAATTTCGGGAGCATAATGGTCGAAATCATCCGGAAAATCGATTTCAGGCTTGATGACGTGGTAAAACGAATCATTGTTGCCAGCGCACTCTGAACGCGCCTCCTTTTCATTCAACACATCATAAGGCTTGCTGGCAATGCGTGCAACAGCGGATGCAATGGGGCGTATTCCTTTGAAAGGTTTTAGTATGGCCATGGTGTTGGGATTTTTTGTGGGTAGTGGGTGGTTATAAAATCGTTGCGGTATGTTTTGTTACTGGATATTGGTCGCTCTTAGAGAGCCTCAGGACTGATTTGGTCACCCTTCGAGAGCCTCAGGACGGAGTTGGTCATTGGTGAGTAGGAGAACTACTATTACTGGTACTGGTACTGGTCACTGGTACTGGTCACTGGTCACTGATAACTGATAACTGGTAACCGGTCACTTTTATCTAAACAACTCCACAATTTTATTCGCTAACTCTATTCCGATTCGTTCTTGGGCTTCAACCGTAGATCCTCCTATGTGCGGTGTCAATGAAACGCGCTGGTGTTGCCTTAATTCTTCGCGGATCATGGGCTCTCCTTCGAAAACATCCAATGCGGCATGTCCTACTATGCCGTTTTGCAATGCTTCCAGTAAATCGCTTTCGCTGATGGCGCCACCGCGGGATGTATTGATGACACAAACTCCTTTTTTCATTTGAGCGAACTCTTTGGCTCCGATCACAGGAGGCGCACCCTTTGGAAAAGGAACGTGCAACGTGATGAAATCGCTGCTCTGTAACAGGTCTTCAAAAGGCACACATTTCATCGTCACCATCAAAGTAGTGTCGCTATGCGTCTTGAAAAAATCAATTCCTATTTTCACATCAGAGGCGTTCAGCTTGAAAGGCTTCACCTCCATGCCGAAGGCCAATGCCATCCGGGCAACCGATTGTCCGATTTTTCCGAACCCGACAATACCAAGGGTTTTGCCTTTCAATTCGAATCCCGAAGAGTACTGCTTCTTCAGCTTGTTGAACGCTTCCGCGGATTCGCAAGAAGGCATGTGACGATTGGAATGATGCAGCTGCCGGGCCATGGTGAACATGTGTGCAAAAACCAATTCGGCTACCGATTCGGAGCTGGCATCAGGTGTGTTAACCACATGCAAACCTTTCTCGCGGGCATAAGAAACATCAATGTTATCCATCCCAACCCCCGCACGACCAATCAACTTCAATTGAGGATTTGCATCTATAAGCTCTTTGCGGACTTGTGTGGCGCTGCGAACCAATACGGCATCAAAACCGGCAAGGCCAGACGACAAGGAATCTTGAGGCACTTTTTCAGTTACAACTTCGAAACCTGCATCTAGGAATATCTTCCTTCCGGCTTCGTCAATACCATCATTGGCAAGTATGCGTATCATGGGGCTCGTTTTCAGGCCCACAAAAGTAATCCTTACGGATTAAAAATAGGCTATCAGTATACAGTGACTTTCAATCTGTTTGATTGACCTGTTCGAGCTGATCGCGCTTCAAGAACGTATGTTCCCTGCGTCAGAGAACCCTTGGAAATGGTCCAATTACTGCCCGATACCTTTTGGGTTTGTACAATTTTCCCAACCAGGTCTGTTATTTGCAACAAATACTCACCTTGGCAGGTTTCGCACGTAATCCTAGCCTCACCGTTAAAGGGATTAGGAGCAATTGAAATAGCTGAAGTGGAAACCAGATCATCAACCCCTAAGTAGTTATCGCTGAAGGTTGTCAATGTGGTATTGGTTTGAACCGGTACGTTCTGGTCAAAATAGATGTAGGCCGTGTTGCTTACCGATGTAGGATCCGGATTTGTAGCGTTGCCATGAATTTCAAACAGGACATAACCATGGCTGCCGGGTTCGTTCACATTGGAATCTGGCAGCAAAATATTGTTAAAGGTGAACCTTATTTCCCCGTTTAGAGAAAGTTCGGTGTTCACGGGATGCGATGAACCCATGAGCGTAAACGAAGATTTATCCAAACCAATATCCAACGTGTCCACAATAACCACTTTGAATGCGGTGTCGTTTCCAGTGTTTTGGAATCGGATGAGATATTCCAACCGCTGATCCATCGATACATAATTGAGTGGACCTATTCCGGAGGGAAAAACCGCTTTGTCGTTAGGATCATATGAACAAGAAACCAGCTGGTTGAGGGTATCAGCAAGAGCAATCTGGTTGCTGAAAGGATCGCCGCAGTTTACATTAAGGTAGTTGGCTAAAGTAAATCCTGGTCCTGGCTCCTGCATGAAAACCACTGTGCTGAATGTCTGGCCGGCATACAAATTGGAAAAAGAGTAATTGATCACGTTTCCGACTTGGGATGTAACAGGAATCGAAGAACTGACATAAGTCAGAAGTGGATCATGGTTGAATGAAATTGATCCGGATAAAGGAGTGAATCCGTTGTTATGGAAATTGATATAGTAGGGAACGGTCCAAAAACAGCGGGGAAGGCCACTCGTTAAACTCAACAGACCATTGGCCGCAGTAGAGTCAGGATAAATTCCAAAATCCAATCCACCGATGGAAGCATTCGTTACTGTAACATTGTATGTGGATGGTGATGAAGTAAGACTCCATCCAGGCAAAGTGTCATAAGATATATCATAGCTTCCGGGTGCCACTATGGAACCATATCCACCAATTGGTGATGAAATGAGATTGAGTCCAGGAGGCGTGATAACGGCTTGTTGGTTCCCCATTCCTGGTTCACCCGCATCTTTCGTACCGTTACTATTGATGTCGAGATAAATCTCGCCAGAAATGGAAAAGTTGATATTGTTCCCTATGCCCACCACTATTGTATCGGTATCGCTACAGCCATTTGCATCCGTTACGGTAGCTAAATAGCTCCCTGGAAGCAAGTTGTTTTGGAAGGGGGTGGTTGATCCAGTGCTAAAATTAAAGGTATAAGGAGGAGTTCCGCCTGATGCCGACAAAGCTACAGCTCCATCGTTACAAGTTGGGCACGAAGCGTTGGTCACTTGATAGGATAAAACTACTGCAGGCTGCCCAATTATGGTAATAGGCGTTTGACTGCAATTTGTTCCCTGATTGTCGACAATATTAACATTGTAGATTCCGGGGCATAAGTTGCTTAATTGAAGTACGGATGTTACCAATACTGGACCAAAGTTGAATGAAGGCCCTGTAATGGTTACAGTATAAGGCATGTTAGGGCCCTGGAAAAACAAAACCGCCGATAAGTTGCATCCGGTGACGCATGGGTTTTGAATGTTTGCTGAAACAAAACAGTTTTGCGCGTTCGCGTTGATAGAAATCAAGAAACATAGAATAGTAAAAACAGTTTTTTTCATGAACCGATAATTTACTTTGAATAATTTAGGCATGCTCATTTAAACAAATTTGGTAAACGACATTTATAAGATCGATCGACATTAAAAGGTATTCTATCTGTAATACACATCAAATATGAAATATATTATGCAAAACTAGATTCAATCTACAACAACATATTTATCGATGCAGCTACCGCTCTCAAGCAATATTCTAACCATATATACACCTGGAGTCAAATTTATTACACTAAATCGAACATCATTAGTATCGTAAATTTTACGTCTTTCGATTACTGTACCGTTAATACTCCATAACTCAACCGACAAAGGAACTTCGCTTCCAATATCATTGAAGGAAACCGTAAATATGTCATTTGCTGGGATAGGATGTATGCTGATATCGGAATCGACTTCATTTGCTAAACGACAACTTATTCCGCTAGTAATACTTATAAGATTAGACTGTGCAATGCAGCCACCCGTATTGTATATCTCGCAGCGGTAGTTACCTGTTTGAGTTGCATAGAAGTTATTGGAATTAGTACCAGGAATTACAACGCCATATCGCTTCCATCGATAACTATAACCGGTACTACCACCAACAGCAGTAATCAAAACGCTATCTCCCGCACACAATGAGGTGCCATTGGGAGCCGTGGCATTGACCATAGGAGGAACTGAGGATGTGGTTTCGATCAAGCCCGATACGCGCTGACACTCTGCACCAGGCCCGCTTCGTACAAAAACCTTGTATTTGGCAACATCATTAACGGTTATTGAACGAGTATTGGCTCCTACCATATTAGTGCCATTGCGTGTCCACTGATAGGTATAATTTACTGAGTCAGCTGGAGTAATAATTTTTATGCTAACCGTCTCTGCAGGACACAATTCAGTTGAAGAGCTAGTGCCGAGGGATACAGGTTCAGGTTTTATACAACCATAATTGGATGTTCCAACATAAATAGTATCTGTATCAGTGTTACCACATTGGTCGGTTAGTGTTGCTATATATGTACCCACTGATAAACTATCAATAATAGAATCACATGAAATACCATTCAATAAAAGATTAAGAGGCTCAACACCATTGCTAGAAGACAATGTTATTGAACCATCTTGACACGTTGGGCAAGATGTATTAAACACCTGGTGACTAAGGGTTGGCCAATTGTAGGCAGGTAGATTAAAAGTGTAACTACCACAAAATATACCTTGATGATCAAACATCAAAAAAGAGTATGGACCCGAATAATACAATGTAAAATTATTATAAAAAGAAGCATAACCATAATTAACCGTTTGATTTTGAAACATCAGTATATACGACATAGGATAAAAACTTGACAAGCCAGAAACCGAACCAAAAGTTCGAACATTAACAGCGAAATATGGTGAAGGGCAAGGACTCCAAAGCTCATGAGTAACATACCATCCTAATCCAATAGAATCTGGGACTACTCCAAAATCTAAATTGGGTATTGAGTTTGAAGTTACGCTTATTGAATAGGATGTTGGGGAAGATGCGGTTAAAGTCCAACCAGGTATTGGGACATAAGACACATTGTAGTTACCTGTTTGAATAATACCTCCAAAATCACCATCCAAATTGGTTTCAATATCAGAAGTGGAACCAGTAATGTTGGCCCGTTGCTTTGGCAATCCAGGCTCGCCTAAGTCCCTAATACCGTTTAAGTTTAAATCATAATAAATGTTACCGGAAAATTTGAAATTCCCGTTATTTCCAACACCAACTGTTATTGTGTCAGAAATACTACAACCAAAAGTGTCAGTGACAGTAAAAATATGTGGATAAGGTCCACGGACCCAGAAGGTTTCCACGCCATCACTCACGCTTTGACGAACCTCTCCATTTTGATTTATAGCGTAAGGAGCAGTTCCACCAGAAATACCTAAAGAAATAGCACCATCGTAGCATGTGGAACATGAAGCATTTGAAACCTCGCTGCTAAGTGTGATGTTTGAACTTGAATTTATTGTGAAACTGGTGAAGTAACATGGCACACCTGATTCATAGACTGAAACATTATAATTGTCCGGGCAAAGACCAACAAGCGAATCTAACCCCATAGGATTGGGAGCAAAAGGGCCAATAACATTTGAATTACTGTTTAAGATATAATAAGATATATTTGAAATATTTTGATAATTGTTTGAGAAATCAAGAAAGACCTTTCCATTACATCCTGAACCACAAGAACCGAAGATTGAACTGATGTTAACGAAACAACCTCCCTGCCCTTGCACTTTTAAACTCAAGAAGAAAAAACAAAAGATAATAACAAAGTACTTCATCCGATTATTATTTATTAGAACGCTACAAGATAGTAAAATAAATTTATCACAAACCTAAGTATAGCTTGCGGTCTGTTCCATCCAATTTACGAATCACCAACTCAAGGGCTTGACCCTCTTCCATCAATTCAGAGTTGTTTGCCAATTCAGAATTATGAAGCAGTCCTTCAATCCCGGGAACCACCTCCATCACCCAACCGAATTCCTTACGTAATAAAGCGGTGGCAACAATCACATCACCAACCTTGTGGCGTTCTAAAAAACGCTCCCAAGGATCCGTAAGCAGTTGCTTGAGACCAACCGTAAACCGATGCTTTTCACGATCCACCTCCAAAATCATCACTTCGAGTTTTTG
>JBKDSL010000227.1:0-10057 GCA_046340555.1 Bacteroidota bacterium | reverse complement strand
AATCACTGCTACTGGTTCAGTTGCTGATGGTGCTGACTTAGGTTGCAACCCAACTGCTGCAGAGATCAACGCTGCTTTGGGAACTGCTACTGCTACTGACAACTGCGATAACGTTACTGTAAGTGCAAACGACGGTGGTGTGATTGTAAACGGATGTCAGAACAGCCAGACACGTACCTTCTCTTCTATAGATGCTTGTGGCAACCCTTCATCAGTAAGCCGCACTATTTCTTGGAAAGTTGATTTGACTGCTCCAGTAATCACTGCTACTGGTTCAGTAGCTGATGGTGCTGACTTAGGTTGCAACCCAACTGCTGCAGAGATCAACGCTGCTTTGGGAACTGCTACTGCCACCGACAACTGCGACAACGTAACTGTAAGTGCAAACGACGGTGCGGTATCCGCCAACGGATGTCAGAACAGCCAGACCCGTACCTTCACATCTACCGATGCTTGTGGCAACACTTCATCTGCAAGCCGCACGATCTCCTGGAAAGTTGACACTGAAGTTCCTGTTGTTACTTGCAACAGCGGTAATGGCGACATCACAGTGTGTGTAGGTGATGCAGGAAACGTAAGCTTCGTTTCTTCTGCTACTGACAACTGCGATGGTTCTGTTCCTGTGAATTGTGTTCGTAGCGACGGTTTGAGCATTGAAGATGCTTATCCTGTTGGAACTACTACCGTTACTTGTACTGCTACTGACGAGTGCGGCAATATTGGAACTTGTTCCTTCAACGTAATCGTGTTGGCTAACCCATCTTGCAGCTTGACAGCTCCTGCTACCTTGCCTGCTTGTGGTTCTACCGGAAACACCCTTACTGCTGCATCAAACAACGCTACCAGCTACTCTTGGTCTGTTAGCGGAAACGGTTGGGCTATAACTGGTGGTGCAAATACAGCTGCCGCTACTTACACTGCTGGAACAGGTGCTGCTACCTTCACTTTAACCGTTACCAACAGCTTGAACGGTGTTAACTGCACCAGTACTTGCTCTGTAACATTCGAGTGTGCAGGCGATCGTTACTGTACTTACACCCAAGGTTACTATGGCCAGGGTGGTGGTACTAATTGTACTGGCTTTACCACCAAGCCTTTGTTGCTCGGTATGTTGAACAACAACCCATTGGTAGTAGGCGGTGGAAACAAAACGTTGACACTTACATCAGCTGACGCTTCAAGTGGTTGTATCTTCTTGCGTCTGCCTGCTGGTGGAACTAGTGTTCCATTGAATGGTGTTGCTACTTGCTCTAATCCTGTAGGCATCTCCATTAAGAATGATGGTTCATTCGGTAACACCTTGTTAGGTCAAACCATCACGCTTGGATTCAACTTGCGCGTACCCGGTACCGTACTTGGTTCTTTGCAAATCACTGGTAAGTATATGATCACAGCTCAGTCCTCTGGTTCTGGTTGTGTGAATCCTACTGCTGTTGCAGTACCTGGTACCGAGAAGACATTCTTGATTCCTGCAGGCGTGTTGAACTACTTAGGTGCCAACAACACCATTGCTGACCTGTACGCTTTGGCTAACCAAGCCCTTGCCGGACAGCTTCCAGCTGGTGCTCCTTCGTTGGGCTTAATCAACTCAGCTGTGGATGCTATCAACCGTGGCTTCGACAAGTGTCGCATTCTGGTTGAATTCACCAATGTTGCACCAGTTACTACTGTTCGTGCTACTGATGGTGAAATGCAGCCTACATATGACTTGAGCGTAAGGGCATATCCAAACCCATTCACTCAGAAGGCGAGCATCGAGTTCAGCTTGACCAACGCTGTGGAGAATGCTGTAGTTGAAGTGTACACATTAAACGGAACAAAGGTTGCTACCCTGTTCAATGGCGCTGTTGAGGCTGATAAGTCTTACATCGTTGAGTTGGATGGTGCTAACCTCGCTCCTGGTATCTACATGTACCAAGTGAATACTGGTAACAATGTTTACACCAACAAGCTTATCCTTACTCGCGAGTAATCGTCGGTATTAAAGCTTAAAGCAAAACGGGGGATTCCATTTGGAGTCCCCCGTTTGTTTTTATATAACAATTGGTTTTACGCTGCCGCTTTAGTTTCCTTTTCCGGATAGCCTAACAAGTATACTATGTGCGGGGCACCTTTGTGCTTGATGGTTCCAATCTCCCAGGTGTAACCCGGAGCGTTTATAGACGCAGTCATTTTCTGCAGTTCTTTTTCCGAATAAGTTCTCAGCACCGAAACCAATCCATCCCACATGGTGAATAACGGTATGGCTGGAATCACGTAAGTGAAAAACAATCGACTGAAACTGAAAGGACGTATAAATGGAACAGCCAGCATCACCACAATGGGTGTGAACAACATGGCGATGAAATTTACGAACGACCTTTCCGTGGCTTCGAAAATTCCGATAGCGGCGTTGCTGTGTGCTGCATTTTCCAAAATGCGTTTGGCTTGCGCCGGACGGAAGTGATGGAAGGAAACGAATTGTGTGCGGAAGCCCTCGAGGTCTTTTGGAACGTCCACCGCATCCACAGGATTAGCAACATAGTCGATATCTCCGTTGGAATGTTCGGAGAGGTTTTTGAATGCAACCAGGTTGGGGTATTTATCGGTAAGCACCACTTTCGTATCCTGGTATTCCGATTTCATGTACTGAAATACTTTGGAAATGCCTCCGCCTCCGCCCGAGCAAATATCAACGATACGAGTGCTGCCGCTTTTCTCTAGTCCTTTTCGGATCACAGGAATCACGGGTTTGTATAAATCGATTTTATTGGCGGCATACTGCAGGTAATCGGTGATGCCTTTTCGGAATACATCGGGAAACCAAGGTTGATCTTCAAATTCGAATAAGTGTACGCGTGGCATTGGTTGATTTTTTCCGAATCGCAACATCGCGCTCGGTCAACCAATAATACATGCAATTAGAAGTTGAGTGCAGTCCTAAAGGTGCCGCCCATTACGTTTGTAAGAAAAGTGACGAAAAAGAACAGAATGGCTATTTACCGATGCCGTATTTCCCGGGAGCCAATACCCCATGAGGATCGAAAGCCCCTTTTATGGAGTCGAGCACTGCAGCATTTTTCGATTTAGGTAATTCATCAAAAGCACCTGAACCGGATCTGTAAGGCAGGTATCCGTTTTGCGCCAAAACCTCGTGACATTTTTTCGAAAAGGCCAGTGCTTTGGCTAATTCAACATCGTTCCGCTCATAATTGATGTTTGTAATCATGATCAAAGAGCGCGGATTCACGGCTGTGAATGTAACGGGGAAGATATAGTCATTCTCCTTGAATAGGGATGCAGTGAGTTGGTATAAGCGTGATACAGATTGGCTGTCGGCGGCGCATACCGCATTGATCCAAAGAAAGCAGGTTTTGTATGAATCGGTTCGTATTGTAGCGCTTTGCAGCGATGTGTCGGATAGTAGAATTCGGAGAGGATTATCAGTAGGAACGCCCATTTGTAAATCCCACACATCTTTGAGTGGTTGATAAAGCGAGATGTTGAACAGCCGATTTGCAAAAGCAGCGAGTCGCATCATGAATTCATCGATGAACCAGATGGAGGATTTCGGATAAGCCTTCTTCAAAGCTGCACGCACGATGCGTTTTTTCGCAATCACCATATCGGTCGGGCCTGATATGGAACCACTCATATTCCAAAATCCCGCCATGCGGTTATCTTTTTCTCCGATAGCACGCGCTTTGTTGGCGAAATGCACGGCGCTGTTCACCACACCACTGAGTTTCAGTTCGCGGATGGCATCTACGAGTAGTGGTAATGCAGATTCATCTTTTGCCGACACGATGAACATGCAAGTCTTTTCGGGTTTTGGCATCAACTCAATCGTCATCTCAGTGATGATGGCGAAATTCGATTGGCTGAGTAGTCCATCCAGCATGGGGCCCACTCCATATCGGTAGGTGTTTTTGGCGTTGGCATGTTCGTAATCGCCGAAACCGGTTTTTACGATTGTCCCATTCATTAGCACAGCAGTCATTCGAACCACTCGTGCAAAGCGGTCGCCATAGTCGGTGTGGCCGAACCCTCTTTCAAGGATGTTGCCCACGATGGATGCATCTAGTCCAGCACCGGTGACATCCAACTGCAATCGGCTGTTGGCTGTTTGCAGATACTCGTACATTTTCTGTTGTGATACGCCTGGCTGAAGCGTGGCGTAGGCAAGTTGCTCATTCACCTCTAGGATTTGATCCATGCGTGAAAGGTCGATGATGACTTGTCCGGGTTGGGTACCTTGTGCCTCACCATAGCCGAAGTTGCGTCCTCGGGCTATGACAAACAATTTCAAGGCATCTTCCTTGGCCATTGCCATGATGGCAGCAACCTCATCGGTGCTTATTGGATAAAGCACACACATAGGAGGAACCTTGGTACCACCTATGCTTGATGCATAACGGGAAAGAGTTTCAGCATCATCGCGGAAGCGTTCGCTCCCCACGATGGAAATCAGGCGGCCTGCGGGATTTGACGTCCCCATATTTTTTGGATGAAGTTTGAGATGGAATCGCTCATTTCTGCCGGATCTACAAATTTGCCGGCGTCGAAAAGGTAGCGGTTTTCAAAATCAAACTGCATGGGGGTGCTATAAATTTCTCGATTCAGTTGGAATTGCTCGCTTTGTAAGTCGATTCCGTTGGCATGCAACAGCACCACTGGAGCGGTGCGCAGCTTTCCATAGTCGCGCACATCACCAACCTGTTTAAATCCGAATACCTGGTTAAAGAAAGCCATGCGGCGAGGGTGAACACCGATTACGTAGTCGTGGTGGTCGCTGTAAACACCAAAACGCGCAATCCCCGACATCAGTTCGGTTATGTTTTGGAAGTTGCCAGCGGCACGGGTGTCGGCCAATAGGCCAATCTCAATCAGCTTTTTGCCATCTTGACGGAGTTGATCCAGGTCACTTTTATAATAATGGTCCAATGGAAGCCCTTGATTGCTGTCTAGAACAGCTGAAACAGTGGAAACGGTATGACCCATTTTCTTGCCCATGAAAACGGCTGCGTTTGAGCTGATGTACTCTGGGAAAGTGAAGACCGAGAGTTCGTTGGGCATGATAAGCGATGCCGCCAGATACTGCTTGTATACCAGACACCAGGCCTCTGTGACCTCCTGGAAAGTGCTCGCTACTTTGTAATTAACCATTTTTCGGTTGTGTTAAATGTTGGCGGAACTTAATTTCAGGACTCGTGGTTTTGTACTTTTCGAGAACAAATATATGACCCAATTGTTCATTCGCCAAGTTTTTTTTACCGTTCACCCAAAATAAATTCGTTTTAACCCCAATTTAATGCCGCTAAATCTCTGCGTTGAGCAATTTGCCCTGAAACCTTACATTATTTAAATCATTGATAAATAATGTTTTAAATAAAATAGGAGTGGTATTAAAATCCATAGTTGCATAATCAACTGATGCTCAAGGGTGTTTTTTGGTACTTTTCAAAGATTGGGGCGTTTTCTGACAAAAGCGCAATGCACGGTTTACGATTTAACCACGAAGTGTGCGAAGCTCAACTTCGGGGGACGATTTACGACTTGCCCTGAGCCTGTCGAAGGGTGGACGATTTACGATGGATTACTCCCCAATGGCTACTCCCTAATGACCAATGACTAATGACCATTGCGTCCCCTATTGCCCAATCCAATCCCTTTTTTTACTTTTACTATCTATAAGATAAATTCTACAAAAATGAAAAGACTTATACGTTTCATGATTTTGGCATTAGCAATGCTAGGGGTATCAAAAGGCTCTTTTGCTCAAACCACTACCTGTTTGCCGCCAACAGCCCCTCTAGCAACAAACATTGGCGTATCATCAGCCATTCTGAGTTGGACGCCTTCGAATACGGTTTCCCAGTACTATACGGTTCAATATCGACCCTTAGGTACGGCATCGTGGTTAACTGTTACCGTTCAGCAGATACCCTACACGTTGGGGAATCTTCAATGTGGGACTAGCTATGAGTGGCAAGTGCAAGCGTATTGCATCAACCCCAATGGAGTAGCTTCTCCAAGTGGATACGGAGCGCCTGCTAACTTCTCTACTCTTGTATGCACCAGCACTTGCAATCCGCCAACCGGTATTGCAGCCACCAACATCACCACCAACGCAGCTACAATTTCTTGGGGAGCCGTTACAGGCGCATCGGGATACAATGTGCGATATCGTATTGCAGGCTCTACAGCTTGGATGACCACGTCATCAACCAATAACTCTATCAATTTGTCGAATTTGACTTGCGGTAGTACTTACGAAGTAGCCTTGCAAACGATTTGCAGCAATACATCCACCAGCATTTTCTCAGCTCCCATCACCATTGCCACACAAGCTTGCACCATCAACTGTGTTCCTCCAACAGGCGTTTCCGTTTCCGGCATCACCACTAATGTTGCTGTCTTCAATTGGACACCCATGGCGGGTGGAAGTTTTCTTTATGACATTGGCTATCGCATAGTAGGCACTACCAATCAGATCACCATCGTGAATGTAACACCACCATTTACTATCGCAAACCTCACATGTAATACCAATTATGAAGTGCGTGTACGCACCAATTGTGGCAACAACAATTACAGCGCATGGTCGGCTTTTGTTCCCTTCACCACCTTGGCATGCCCCACATCATGTCCCACACCATCGGCATTATCATCATCCAACCTCACAGCTTCGAGCGCCGTGTTGTCATGGACCTCTGCATCACCTAATCCTGTTAACTACAACTTGCGTTATCGCGTATCCAGCGCTTCTTCGTATATCACCATCAACAATGTGACCTCGCCTTATCAGTTGGGAAGTCTCACTTGTGGATCCTCCTACGAATGGCAGGTGCAAACCATTTGCGCCAATGCAGCGGGTACAGCAACATTGAGTCCTTGGAGCCCTTCTGCATACTTCACAACCACGGCTTGTCCTGCACCGTGTCCCGCGCCATCGGGTTTAACTGCCACCAACCTTACAACCAACAGTGCTACACTTTCGTGGACTGTTGTTGCTGGTGCGCCTAATTATACTGTACGCCGCCGTGCCGTTGGCACCAGTACATGGAGTTATCTGAATACAACAACCACTAGTGTTTTGGTTGGTAATCTAGCTTGCGGCGTTACTTATGAATGGCAAGTGCGCGCCAACTGTACCACGGGAAGCAACACGAATGTAAATCCGTATACTGCATCGGCAACGTTTACAACATTAGCATGCCCAACCACATGTCCTGCCCCAATACAATTATCCACCACCAATATCACGGGATCATCAGCACAACTGAATTGGGCTTCCACAAGTGTACCCCAATATAGGGTACGATATAGAGTGAATGTTACGGGCTCGGCTTGGACTTATGTGGTTACCGCCTCCATCAATACGGTGTTGAGTGGACTTGCCAACAGCACTCAATATGTTTGGCAGGTACAAAGCATTTGTTCTAACACGTCCACCACCATCAATGCTCCGTGGTCTTTACAATCCTATTTCACCACGTTATCTGCAAATATTTCGTGTCCTCCTCCAGCTGTGTTGAACTTTCAGCCGGGAAGTACACCAGGTAGCTTGTCGGTTTCTTGGCCTGCCGTATCGGGTGCGGTTTCGTATACAGTTCGATATCGATTGGCCAATACAACCACATGGACTCAATCTGGAACCACCAATACTTATCTATTGCCCATCACCAACCTGACTTCAGGCGCTGCTTATGAATTCCAGATTCGTTCGGTCTGTGCTACATCTAACGGCGCAGCTATAACAGGTGCTTGGTCGCCTTCCTATTTCTATACTACACCTTTATTGTTGTCGGTATATCCGAACCCTGCCGATGGTGCGGTAACCGTTGAGTGGGTCGCTGAAGTTGATGGTATCGTCAAGGTTTCAATACATGACATATTCGGTCAGGGCAAGCGTTCGATGGATTGGATAGCCGTAGCCGGATTGAACCGATTAGAGTTTGCAGTTTCCGAACTACATGAAGGATGGTACTCGGTTTCGCTTGCCACCGAACATAAAATACAAACTGTTCGACTGTTGGTGAACAGGCCTTGATTCGAAAAACACGAACAAATATCATCAAAGGCGTCCTGAATTCATTGGGACGCTTTTGTTTTTATTGGGAGATTATTACTTTGGTCGTCTATGGCAAAAGCTAAGATAACCAAACCCGTTTCCAAGGATTACCGCAAATGGTGGGTGGCAGCGATTGTTGCTTTCACGTTTATCTTGTATGCGGCGTCCCTCAAAAACGAGTTGCTAACATTCGACGACAACGATTACTTCGGATATAAGGAGGTTCGGGAGCTTACTTGGAGTGGTATTGGCGATATTTTCTCTAGCCACCATCTAATCATGTATCAGCCACTGCCGGTACTTTCTTTTGCCATTCAACACCACTTCTTTGGCACCAATGGCTATCCCTATCATTTGGTGAATTTGATATTGCACTTGCTCTGTGTTTTCGCAGTGTTCGCATTTGTAAAGCGGCTAACCCCAGAGTTTTGGATGCCCGTGGTTGTAGCGGGATTATTCGCCATTCATCCGATGAATGTGGAGCCGGTGGTGTGGATGTCGGCTCGCAGCACTATGATGTATGCGCTTTTTTACCTCCTTGCGCTTATTTTTTATGTCGATCATATAAAGTCAGTTAAGGCAAACAAGTTTTGGTTGACAGCCGTGTTTTTCATTATTGCACTATTCTGCAAGGTACAAGCCATCACGCTGCCTCTCGCATTGTTGTTATTGGATCATTACTTCGGTAAAAGGGTTTTCGAAAAGTCTAATCTTTTAGCAAAAGCACCATATTTTATTTTCAGCGCCTTGTTCGGATTCATTGCCATATCCGACACTGCAACGCAAAGCAATTTAACCGACGGTATGCTTGCTAATTACAACTGGCTACATATTCCGTTCATGGTGACCTGGTCTTTCTGTTTTTATTTGTTCAAATTCTTGCTGCCGGTTGACCTCTGTGGAATCTATACTTATCCCATCTTGGAAGATGGCTTGCTTCCATGGACCTATTATGCTTCGATACTGCCGGTTGGATTATTTGTCTGGATGCTTTGGAGAAACCGTCACGACAAAAAGGTGCTTTTTGCGTCTGGCTTTTTCTTGCTCACCATCATCATCAACATCCAATTGATTCCTTCCAGGTTATTCATTGTTGCCGATCGCTATGCTTACATACCGTATATCGGTTTGTTCATGTTGTTGTATTTCATTGCCACATCCGATAGGATGCGTTATCGAACTAAAGTAGTGTTGCCGTATATCCTGGCTTTATTTGCGCTTTTCTTTGCTGTGACCACTTATGCCCGCTCACAAAAGTGGTCTTCTGACATCCCATTCCTTACGGATATTATTGAGAAGAATGAGGGGGCACTATACATTTACCGAGCCTATGGTAATCGTGCTGTCAAACTTCAATCACTATCGCGTTTCGAAGAAGCCCTGGCCGATTATACCAAGGCTATTGAGCTTTATGGCAGCGATGGCAAGACTTATTTCAATCGATCCAAGGTTTACATGGCTCTCAATCGAAACCGTGAGGCGCTGTCTGATCTCGACAGCGCGGCTCTGAGGGATTCTACACAAGCGGCACTCTATTCATTGCGCAGCCAGGTGCAACTAATGCTAAGCGATACGGTCGCATGCATTCGCGATTCGGAAAAGACGCTACAACTCGATTCCCTCGACTTCGACGCATGGAACACATTGGCCACGGTAGCATTTTCGCGTGCCGACTATATGAATTGCCGCATGTACCTCGACAAAGCGATAGCCGCTAATCCTAAGTTCGCCATCGCCATCAAAAACCGCGGATTGCTCTTTTTACAGTTGGGCATGAAAAGTGAAGCATGTGCCGATTTCCAAAACGCCTCTTATATGGGTAATGCTGATGCGCAGGGATTGCTTGGGCAGTATTGTAGGTAGGAGGGGGGTAGTTGCAGTTGCGGTAGGCGGCTTCGCCCTGAGCTAGTCGAAGGGTAGGCGGGTGACGAATCCACTAATGACCAATTCCCCAATGACTAATCACTATTCCACCACCAACCTCTTACTCGCCTCGCCACATCG
>JBKDSL010000226.1:0-1807 GCA_046340555.1 Bacteroidota bacterium | reverse complement strand
GATGTCTTTTCCTGAATATTTATATGAACATTCCAAAAACAAGTTGCGGGTAGTAATAGGGGGATCCCATGGGAAAACAACCATCACTTCGATGGTCATGCATGTGCTACGAGAAGCGGGTAAGGAATTCGACTACATGGTAGGATCCACCATTGAGGGTTTCAATACCATGGTTAAATTAACTGACTCTGCTCCTGTAATCGTCTTGGAGGGGGATGAATACCTGTCATCGCCCATCGACCGCCGTCCTAAATTCCATTTGTACAAAGCCGATATCGGGCTTATCTCAGGCATCGCTTGGGATCACATCAATGTGTTTCCAACATTTGTAAATTACGTGGATCAATTCAGGATTTTTGCCAATGAAATTCCAAGTAGCGGTACACTTATTTACTTTAATGACGATGAGCCACTCGAGGCAATAGCCAAAGAAAACGAATCACAAAAGACGGTTCTTTCATACGGAGTACCCGAATTCAAAATTCATAATGGATTAACAGAAATTGAATCTCAGGGCAAATCATATTCGCTCTCTGTTTTTGGCAGGCACAATCTGGCGAATTTAGAGGGAGCCCGTGCGGTTTGTGAATTGCTGGAAGTACAAGGCAGCGACTTTTATCGATTTGCCGGTTATTTTAAAGGAGCAGGAAGGAGGATGGAACTTGTAGTTGGAGACACGAACAGATCGATTTACCGCGACTTTGCTCATTCACCATCCAAATTAAGTGCAACCATTGCAGCTGTTAGAGAACAATTCCCAAACAAAAAGCTGATTGCTTGTTTTGAATTGCACACGTTCAGCAGTTTGAATGATTCATTTCTTGACCAATATGCATCCACAATGTATGCTGCAGACGTTCCAATCGTATATTTCAATCCAGAAGTGATTGCTCACAAAAAGTTAAAACCAATAACTGTTGATCAGGTGAAATCCGCCTTTGCATGCAGTAAGTTAGACGTGCACACAATTCCATCATCTTTGAAGGAAAAAATATCGATTGAGTTTACCAACGATTCCGTGCTTTTAATGATGAGCTCAGGCAGTTTCGATGGAGTTGATGTTGCGGCCCTTTGGGGATGAATTATTAACTTGCAATATATTTTAGCTGGTCATGAAAAAAAAACACATCCTTTTCAAGACACTTTTTTGCTTAATAGGCTTTTTATTACTTCTCAAAACATCAGCCCAAGGATTGACTATCAGCTCATTGGGATCAACTGACATTTGTTTTGGATCGGTAACACTTCAAGTAAATAATCCAATCTCAAACTACCAATATATATGGTACATTGGATCATATAGTTGTGCAGGCTCTGGCTCTTCAAGCCCTCAAGGTCCATATGCGTCTGGCTCTATAATACAAGCTTATGGAACTGGAGAGTTCTTTTGTTATGGATATCCACCCAGTGGAGGACCTATTGAAATTTCAAATCCCATCCAAGTAAGGGTTTTACCTGGCAGTATTGGTTCTATCTTGTTACCAAAGCCATTTCCAAATTCACCTGTAACGTGTCAAACAAGCGTTTCTCTTTGCATTCCAACTGCCTTTTATCAGGGATTTGCCACCACCATCAGATGGTATCGAAGCAATGTTTTGATAAGCGGTGCGAGTTCTTATACTTACAACGCAACACAAACCGGATGGTATAAATATTCCATTACTTCACCTTGTATGACTGACTTCAGCGACAGTGTACAGGTTCTAATCCCAAGCGCACTTTCAACATTTAGCTCATCCAATCCCTCGCCAGTTTGCAATTTCACCCCATTGGTTTTTACAGTAAATAATCCTGTTGCTGGAGCAAC
>JBKDSL010000225.1:0-3699 GCA_046340555.1 Bacteroidota bacterium | reverse complement strand
ATTTATAGGAGTCCAAAGTCTGATCGGTTTGATTTTTCATTTTGGAGACCGAACCTGTTAATGAATATAGGTTTGAAAGCACTGATTGCTTCAAGTTCTCCAACTCTTCGGCTTTTTGCTTTAACAGCGGGCTTCCTGGAGCGGTCAGCGATTCTAATTTGTATCGTTCCAGCACCAGGGAGTTGTACTGGTTGATGGAGGAACTCAAAGAACCGTCGCCAATACCAAAATCACTTGGCATGAATTGGATTAATTGACCTGCCTCCAAGGATCTTTTAAACTCACCAATCAAAAGCATTTTCAAGCCGAGTTCGCTAGTCTTTTCCATGGTTTGCTGTACACCGGCGCGGGCCAATTCCATTTCCGCTTGAGGGTCGGTTAAACCATTACGGAGACGGAAATCCTGTATGGCTTGTTCCATAGAATCGATTTCGGCGTTGATGAAGAAAAGCCGTTCATCCAAGAAGCGAATCGTTCCAGCAGCCATTTGATTCTTATCTTCAATAGAAGCCTTGGTATACACTTCAAATAACTTGGTCAAAAAATCAGTGGCACGTTCCAAAACCGGGTCTTGTATTAAAAGATCAATCAGGGCGGCATCTTGTGCCTTTTGAGAAAGAGTAAGGCGAGAAACAAACTCACTTACCGTGTAATCAATATCCTGAATTTTCAATTTCACTTCGGTATCATAGTACCAATCGGCATATCGGCCAGGAACCATATACACTATCCATGTACCCCATGATTCCTGATTGAGGGAACCAGCTTTGACTTTGCGAAGTTTACCATCTGGCATAATCACTGAGAATGTGCCATCGCGATTCCTATCGATTAGAATTTCAGAACCTCGCAAGGCCATTTGCGGGTCATTTACCTTCAGCTTGTATGGTATTTTGGAATAGACATCCACTTTTCTAATTTGACCTTCGGTAATATACATATGATGCAAACTCAAGTCTTGCACCACTTCCCTGATGATTATTCCGGAGCGAAGCAGTTCAATTTCATTTTCCAAAGATGCGGAGCTCTTAAACACCTCCATTTCCTGAATCACCTCATCGGCATAAGATGTCTTTTTGCCCCCTTTGATCATCAAGGTAGCATTGGCTTCGAAAAGTGGTGTGGTATACCTCAAATAAAGATTACCGACCACCAAGCAAACCAATACAACAAATACGAAGAGCGGCCAATGATAGGTTACCTTATTGACAAGCGACCGAAAGTCGAAATCGTTGTCGGGTTGCTCTATGAATTCCTGTGATGATGACATGGAATAGTTGAGATAAGAATTTGGAGTTAATTACTTATTTAAGGTCAGTATGAAAGTAAAAATACTCATGACTGTAAACAGATAAGTTAAGTTTCTGAAGTTGATTTCCCTAGTACCAAAACGGCCAGGTTGTACATAAACGATATCGTTGCTACGGATGTAGTAGTATGGGGAATTCAATACATCTGAGGAATTCAGATTGAATCGAATCTGTTTACGTACCCCGTTTTCCTCGCGGATGAGCAACACATTATTGCGCATGGCATCTATTTCCAAGTCTCCTGCCAAACTAATGGCATCCACCAAGGTTAGCCGCTCATTGGCAGAGGATATCATGCCGGGTGAATTCACCGCTCCCAATACAGCTACTTTGAAATTCGAAATCCGTACTTCCACGATGGGCTCCTTCAAAAAAGCCTGTAACTTAACCTGCACCTCGTCACGCACCTGTTTGGTAGTGAAGCCTTCCACCTTGACTTTATTCACCAAAGGGATCTCGATGTTACCATCCATGTCTACCATGTAGGTTGACCCGGTTGAATAGGTTCCTGCTGATCCAGCACTACTGTTGTTGAAACCAAACAAAGCATTGGCATCTGGACTTATACTTCCCACCGTAATGCTGATAATGTCGTTTTTTTGGATGGTTGGACTTTGATAGGGGTTCAGTATTTTGGCAACCGTATCGGTTTGTGGCAAGTCCGTGAAATATGGCACCTTTTTATAGTTGAGGCAGGAGGCGAAGTGCATGGCGATAAAAATCAGCGCCAGCAGTTGCAGCGAACTTTTAAGAGATTTTATTTTCATAGGGCCCATTCGTATTGGTTGGAAGCAGGTATTTGCTTGTTAAATAAATCCGGTTTGCGGATGTCGGATAGATCGAGGTCGGCGATTAGGGCAAAGCCAATGGAATGCACCAGCACCTTGGCCTTGTTGTTGCGGATGTCGAGCACGATGCCGTGCTGATCCATCAAGGGACCGTTCACTACTTCGATGGTATCGTTGATTTGAAAGGTGGGGATGGCCTCAAGCCGCACGGATTCATATTCGTTGAGGAATCGTTTGATGGTATCAATTTCATAGGAACGGACGATAGCGGGCTTTTTGAGCCAGTACACATAGTTGAGAACACCGGGAATTTCGGCGGGCCCCCATAGGTTTTCGGCGCTTACGCGGACGAAGACATATGATTTGAAAAGGGGCTCGTGTACAATTTTACGTCTATCAGACCAACGGCGCTCCACTTTATTAATGGGGCAGTAAGACTCGAAGCCACGATCGCGGAGCCGTTCGTCTACCTTTTTTTCCCAACGGGGTTTGGTATACAAGACGTACCAATTGGCATTCATTTCTTTCTGAGACAAGGCTTCGCCTTCCTGAGTCACATCAATTGCGTGATTCATCGCATTTTAAGTGTTCCGACATGGTTTTGAAACCAGATCGGATGATTATTAATTAGTGAGAGCATCAACGTGTCGCATATAAACGACACATTTTCAACCTACTCTAAGGCAAAGATGATGCTTTTTTGTCCGGTTTGTATCGGGTGGATGCCTCGTATTTTATCGAATCTCCATCTTTTTACAAACAGTTGTTTATAACTTTGGCTCGATTTACAAATGGACATTGATAATGAATACTTTCAATGTACTTGCAAGGGTCGGTTATCACCAAAGGCAGCATTTTTGCCTAGCGTAATACGCAGGTGATAGACCTCAAGGTTCCAATTTTTTGTAAAATGTTATCGAAGTTGCTTACAAAAGGCTTGACTGGTATGTCTGTGCTCCTTACCTTAAGGCCTATATTACTGAATTCCAGCTTTTAATAGAATTTATTCGACCCTAAAAGATGATCCGACGCCTCCCCCATCGTTGGTGCATCTTATAAAATAAACATACTGCCGCATTTTGGTGGTTAATCTTCTACGAAACCTTACATGCCTGGGTGCAGTATAAATGCCCGTGCAAAAGATTAACCGCACACCGAATTAACTGAAAACCAAACTAAACAGTCATGAAAAACTTGACAATGATGCAACAAATCAAAACAGTAATGAAATGGTTCCTGGGAATCATTGCCTTTGTTGTAGGTCAACAACCTGTCCCACAAAAATCAGGAACCCGTTCCAGAAAGCAACGGCCCAACCTCTCCAACCCACTAGTTACCATATTAATGGTAGTTGTTGGGGTGGTGGGGATGAGTGAGGTGAGCTGGGGGCAGATTACGATTACAAATGGAACCACTACAAACGCTAGTGCAATTACTGCAAACACTGCCGTTACCATTAATGCTGGTGGTACATTGAATATGGATGTTTCACGCACGTTCAGTTCTTTGACAACTGCTAATACTGGTACATCAACTGTTTCCGGTAATGCAACCCTTACATTATCAGGTAACATAACAGTTGGATCAGGCAACACATTAGC
>JBKDSL010000224.1:0-3794 GCA_046340555.1 Bacteroidota bacterium | reverse complement strand
CAAAAGCGAATGGATCGCGTCTTTTGAAGCCGATAACTGCAACAACAACCATTCCGATGAAAACCAAAGCAGATATCAGGAAACACGGATCAGAGATCCCCACCAATGGTATTTGATTAAAGGAGTAATCGAATACGAGCGGATGAGGCAATAAAAGCTTCTTTATATAGAGACCCAATATGGATACCGCCGTGCAGAAATATTCTGTTTGATCCTTGGCAGCCATTAATAGGTTGTCGGCAACATTAGGCTTACCCAATGTATTAACGCCACCCAAAACCTTAGATCGAATTAACATAAAAACCATCACGGCGGATAAGGCAGGCAAAACACCTTGTAGTTTTTTTTGAATTGAGACATCTTTTTTGAAAAACCATCCTGCCAAAGGTAGAATAGCCAAAAAGGTGATTGCGGACTCTTTAGATCCCATGGCTAAAAACATGAAAATTCCTAACAGTGATGCGGACATCCAATTCCGATTATCTAACCATTTTAGGTAGTGATCTAGCGCAAGCATGCAGAATAAGAATGCTAATATCTCATCCCTGCTTTTTATGTTGGCTACCACCTCTGTATGAATAGGATGGCAAGCGAACAAGAGTGAAGCCATAAAAGCTATCATTAAACTTCCACCAGTCATTTTGAACAAAACACGAAACAGAACAAAACCTGATAATGCAAATAAAATTACATTAATCCAATGTCCTAATGCAGGCTTTCCTCCGCCCCACTCCCACTCCGCCGCAAACATGATACGAACTACCGGCCGGTAAAGTCCATCCGTAGCCATATAGTAGCCATAACGATAACTGTTCGATAAGATTTCGGGAATACCTTCTAAACCTTTTTGAGTAACCCTGTTTTCCAGGATGAGGGAATAATCATCCAAAGCATATTGGTGCCCTAGCGTATTGGCATATAAGATGAAAGAAACTATGGCTACCAATATGCCAGGAAGCCATGGCGTATTGATATTTTGAATCGATTTTGGAAACGGTTTAATGACTACGGTTTCACGCTGCAATCGCTGTTTTTCGCGTTTTGAGAGTTTCGAAGATTCCATTTCAAAAGGCGTTAACAGTGGATTATTTCGATACGATGGTGTCGCTGGCAGAAATTTCCTTCAGCAATTGCTCGGGTGATTTCCCTAGGTTATCCAATGAAAATCTAACGTCGCCTGCCAATTCGTTGTTGGGATATGATTTCAGGAATTCACGGTAGCAAGCCTCGGCAGTCTTGAAATCGCCCATTTGGGTTTCAGATACAAAACCTTTTAAAAATAAAGCTTTAGGAGCGTCTTTATGACTCGGATAATCGCGATGAAGTTGGTCGAGCAATTTAAGGGCCAAGGTTAAATCACCTTTTTGGGCAGCAAGGTTGGAGCCTCTGAATAGGTATACGGGACTAAGTGAATCATCTGGAAATGATTTAACAAAGTCCGTGTATTGAGCAATGGCCTTGGCAGCTGATAACGAGTCGGGCATTATGCCGTCTGAGTTCTTCAGCTCCTTTTCCGTGTTGGAAATTTCATTTTTGAGTTCTTCGACCGAGGGTCCACAGGAGGCAAAAAAGAAGATCGCAATGATTAACGAAATAGATGGAAGTTTGGACTTGAAATGCATGTTTTATGTATAGTTTAAAATGGAGATCCTTGTTCTGATGACATGTGTTTAAAAACTAGCTTATCGGATAGCGATGGAAATAACCGGCCCAACCAAACGGCAAGTTTACCCTGTTTAGTAAGTACCAAATCGCGTTTGCGATGAACCACGGCATGATATATATGATCAGCCACTTCCTGGGCCGTCATCATTTTTTTTTCGTCTCGAGGAGATTCAGATTGGGCAGAACCATCAGGTCCTAATGCGGATCCACGTATGGATGACTCGGTAAACCCAGGACAAGCGACCAATACATGTAATCCCTTTTTCAGGTTCTCGGTGCGCACTGATTGAAGAAATCCCTCCATAGCGAATTTGGATGCTGAATAGCCTGTTCTACCAGGCAAACCGTTTTTCCCGGCAATTGAAGAAACGCCAACCACAGATCCTCCAGACTTTAAAAGATATGGAAGAGCGAATTTGGTGCAGTAAACCGTACCCCAAAAATTGATATCCATTACCTTCCTTAGAACATCCAATTGCAAATCGTTTAGAATGGCACGCATGGAAATGCCAGCATTGTTGATCAATACATCGATAGAGCCAAAGCAATTAACGGTCTCTTCAATCAAGTTTCGGCAATCCGATTCGTTGGAAACATCTGATTCAATGCACAAGCTTCCAACATTACATTTATCCAATTCAGATTTGATAGCCAATAGGCGGTCTGAATTTCTTCCGCTCAATGCAACATTATAGCCTGCAAGGGCGAAGCGCAAAGCAAGTGCTCGACCAATCCCCGATGTTCCACCGGTTATCAAAACAGTTTTGGTTCCTTTAGGCATATTCGTAAGTCTCACAAATTTAGCAAAATATGATACTTTAGCAGCAATGAAACTGATTGAAGCGAATACACCGGAATTAGCTAAGCGCTTTTTAGAGCTACCGCTTATGATTTATCGCGAGGACCCTGAATGGATCAGGCCATTGGATAAGGATATTGAACAAGTTTTCGACCCGAAATTGAACAAGACTTTCCGGCATGGCGAATTGATTAGGTGGATTCTAGTGGATGATCAAGGTAAAACTATCGGTAGGATTGCAGCCTTTGTTAATCGAAAAACAGCTGATAAAAACGACCAACCTACGGGTGGCATCGGCTTTTTTGAATGCATAGATGATCTAGATGCATCAGCCAAATTGTTTAACCAAGGTATTGAATGGCTTAAGTCAAAAGGTATGGAAGCGGTAGACGGTCCAATCAATTTTGGTGAGCGCGACCGATGGTGGGGATTGTTGGTTGAAGGGTTTTACGAGCCGGTTTATTGCATGAACTATAATCCGCCCTATTACCAAAAACTATTTGAAGCATATGGATTTCAAACGTACTACGAGCAACATTGCTTTTCACTGAATCCGAATGACAAGTTGGATCCTAAATTCAAGGAGGCACATGATAGGTTGATAGCCGACGGCAATTACCATACTGAGCATATTCGCAAAAACAACCTGGCTAAATACGCTTCTGATTTCACGGTCATTTATAATAAGGCATGGGCCAAGCATGGCGGTGGAAAATCTTTAACCAATGAACAAACACTAAACATGTTCAACAAGATGAAGCCGGTTTTAGAGGAGGAGTTGGTATGGTTTGTTTATCACCAAAATGAACCGATTGGAGCTTGGTTGAATTTACCCGAATTGAACCAATACTTCAAGCACATGAATGGCAAGTTCGGGCTGTTGCAAAAACTGCGTTTTTTGTGGATGAAACTCACAGGCTCTTGCCATAAGTTCTATGGAATTGTTTTCGGTGTGATTCCTGAATTTCAGGGAAAGGGAGTAGATGGCCTGATGATATGGGCCGGTGCCGAAAAGATCATCAGTTTGAAAAAATATGAGTTCATGGAGCTACAATGGATTGGAGATTTTAATCCAAAAATGATTTCTATTACCCGTTCATTGGGTGCCCATAAGTGCAGAACCCTGATAACTTATCGTAAACTATTCGATTCCAACAAGGTATATAAAAGACACCCAATTTTGACTTGATTCAACATATGTTGAAAAAATGGGGACTTACCATTTGAATTACTCACAAATGTTCCTATTTTTGCAGCCTCAATTCCGATTCTTCAGAGTCTGAATGGTTCGATTCCGTAGCTCAGTTGGTAGAGCATTACACTTTTAATT